>JBIKUW010000026.1:0-14415 GCA_044347385.1 Rickettsiales bacterium | reverse complement strand
TCAGATCTTCTCCCTTACGTAATGATATTTTCTCACCTAAACTATGATGAAATTCAAGTTCTTCTGCTCTTCTTGATTTTCTTGCTTCATTATCGATTTCTTTCTCCATTGCATCATCAAGTTTATTATTTGAAAGCTCTACTATCGCATCTTTATTCAAATCACTATCTTCTAAAACACCATTTGACTTCAGATCAACATTAACATCTTCTAATAATTTTTCTTCATTGCTCACAAAATAATTAAGTTGGTCCTCAATACCAGAAATTTTTTCATCAACAAATTTAAGTATTTTCTTATCATCAAACTGAATATTATTTTCGGACAAGCTACTTGCAATCCCATTAATCCCACTTAACAATAAATCTTTCGCTGCAGCTCCATCGTCACCCTTCAATATACCCTCAAGTTTCCTTAAATTCTTTAAATCCTCATTCAAACTCTCTTCATTCTTTAAACCATTAGAATCATCGCGTATGATATCACCTTGCTCAATATTTTCATCTAAAGAATAATCCTCTTCATTCCAGGAATCATCATTTGCCTGATTTGCACTAACGCTATCAACTAAATTTGAAAAATCTTTTGCCTTATCTTTTAATTTATCTAAATCATTTTCTGCATTTATATTTTGCAAAATAGAACTAGACATTGAATTTTCTATATCTTGACTAGATAAAATCTCACCTACTGTATTACTTTGATTTCCAGTATTATCACCTTCTTCATCATAACTATTCACTACATCAATCGATAAACCTCTAGTATCTTTCACTCGAGCAACTAACGCATCTTTTAAATTTTCAAAAGCATTCTCCTCACTTACAATACTCTCATTCAGAATACCATTATTTTCCGGCTCTTTAAAAAAAATCTCTCTTTCTCTAAACATAATTCAAAGCTAAAATATTACCTTTAAATCTAAAAGAAAAAAATTTATTTTGTGTTAAATAAAATTTAATAATACTATCCAGAAAATCTAATTAAATTTACTTGTCGAATATTCAAACGCTCTCTTTTGCCTATTAAAATTCTTTGATAAATATTCATCTATTGAATTGCATGCAACACTTGCCTCATGAAAGCCACTTACTAAAAGCTTTGTTTTCCCTAAGTATTCGCATATATCACCAATCGCATAAATACCAGAAACACTAGATTCCATCGTTCCACTATCAACAGGAATTTTACTTTTATTAAAATACAAACCAAAATTTTTTATCGCATTAATATCTCCCTTTAATCCAAAAAATGGCAACAAATAGTCAATTTCAATATGGTGTCTATCATCCTCATTCTCAAAATGTCTTAAAGCAACAGATTGTAATTCTCCTTTTTCATAACAACCAATTAAATTGTCCAAAACATATGGAATTTTAAATTCAAATCTTTCACCTTCCAAACTTTTTAATTCCTCTAAAGAACTCGGATGGCATTTCATCTCACTTCTTCGATGAACGAAATATATCTTCTTTGGTGAAAACTCATGATTCATCAACATCAATGACCAATCAACCGCTGAATCACCACCTCCAGCAATCATTACATTTTTATTATGAAATTTTTTTAAATCATTAATGAGATAAAAAACTGATTTATTTTCAAATTTTTCAATATTTTCAACTGCAGGTTTATTAGGATTAAAAGATCCACCACCAGCACAAACAACAACTGTTCTAGAATTGATATTAAATCCTTTATCAGTTCTCAAAATATATATATTATTCTCTTTACTTAATTCCACCACTTGATTTCCCAAAAGATAATCATGATTAAATCTATCACATTGTTTTTTCAAATTATTTATAAGATTCTGCGCAGTAATTTTCTCATGACCTGGAACATCGTAAATAAATTTTTCTGGATACAACATAGAGCATTGCCCTCCAACAACATCAAGAGTGTCAATCAAAATTGCATCCATATTATTTACACCAGCTTGAAATCCAGCAAAAAGACCTACTGGACCAGCTCCAATAATTGCAATATCATAAATTTTATTCATCTTTATTCGTATATTTTAATTTATTGTTATAATAACTAGATTAATGAATTGTTGCAACTTATTATGTCTCACTAAACACAAATGATAAAATCATAGATAATTTAAAACAAATGCTTATTGAATTCCAAATCATAAAGTACAATTGATATTTAAACAAAAAACAACCCATATATGAAAAAAATTCTATTATATATTCTAGTACTATGCTGCTTTGGTTTGTCATTCTGGCAAATAATTCGATTTCAGGAAAAATACAAAGACTTTTTATTTATTACAAGTCAAAATAAAATCATAGATATAAATGAACAGTTCTTTTCATCACATGGAACAAATAATGAATTTTACTACTGGAGAGAAAAAAAATATTCAATAGATATTAAAAATAAAATTTTAAATATAATTGGAGCACTTACAAACCAAAATAACGAACAAAAACAACAAAACATCACAAATGAGAATTTATTTTTCATAAATACAGTTTGTGGACAATACATAAAAAATCACTCGTTTGCAATATACAATCCGAAAAAAATAAGCTCTATAACAAAAAATGGATATTCTATTATTATTCCGATACTATTCAATGATGAGGTTATACTGATAAAATATAAATGGAACGAGTCCATAGACATAGCCCAGAATGAAATAAAAGAATTAGACAATTTCAATACTCAATCAATTATTCCAAATTTTCTACCTAAAAAACAAAATACTGAAATAGAAACACAGCTATGCTTCTCTGGAATTCTCATACCGACGAAGAAATACACTTCTGGTAAATTGATAAATTTCTTTGTCAAAAATGATATTCAAAATAAAATATGGAATAACTTAAACAACGATGATCTAACAGAATATTTGCCAAATTATCCTATATCACAATATTTCCTAGATTCAACTATTACAGATTTAGATACATTCATAAGGAACTATAAACATCACATATTCTATGCTTTAATGTGGCTTATCACGGGACTATATATAATATATTATATATATTCGCTAGATAAAAATAAAAAATAATTTTTACCTAAATATATCTATCTCAAAGCACAACTTCTCGATTGTTTTCTATAAATTTATTGATAGAATTTTACCAATATTATCAAGATACAATATGAGATACATCTTTGGAAGTTCTGAAACAGAAAATATCAATGATTTTATAGGACAGATTCAAAAATACCTACTTGAAGAATCAAATGAATGGATTGATGACAAATCAACATTAGAAAATTTTCAACCACAGAACTTTGAAGAATATTTCAGATTTCTATATCTACATTATGAAGAAGATTTCATAAAATATCACATATCAAGCTACTTTGATATAATGTTCTTTGATGAAATAAACGAAAATGAAAATGAACTAAATGATTCAAATATCATTACTGAATATATTGAGGAATATCAAAAATACAATTTCCTATTGTATAAACATAACGATAAAATCAAAATTGTACTTGATCTCCCATCTGAGCGATTATTCAAATGGATTGAAGACAACATCAATACAGATATCGTTGAAATATCATTCGCTAAAAAAAATAATATAATACATAAAATACAGTCTACTTTCAAAAAAGAACTGATAAAGTTTTCAATCAATCCAAATCATAAAAATAAATACTCTCCATCAGCATCAGATATAAAATCGTCATCAAAGTCAACATTGATTGTTGGTGCTTTTATATTTGCGTTTTTCATATTAATGTCTTTCAAATCTGCACTATTCGCACTAATTGTTATAACTCTAGCAAATCTAACATTTCTCACATCAATACTTTACAAGTTATTTTTATCATCTGTACCAAATAAAAATAATTTAAATAATGAAGAATATTGCTACGCTACTGAACAAAATCTCAATTCAAAAGTAGGTGAAGAAATTGAGGAAAATCAAAATTTTCCTCCATATAAAATTCAAGACACATACAAACCTATATATACTATCTTACTTCCACTTTACAAAGAAGAGAAATCAATCATATTTCAACTGATATCAGCTATTAAAAATTTTAACTATCCTCAGCATCAACTAGATGTAAAAATTTTATTAGAAGAAAATGACGCAATAAGCGAAACAATCTTTTCTTCTATAAAACTTGATTATAATTTTGACTTAATTGTTGTACCTGATGGAGAAAAGTACGGCCATCCACAAACAAAAGCGCGCGCTTGCAATTATGGTTTTAACTTCTCAAAAGGAGAATATTTAGTGATATATGACAGTGATAATATCCCACATCCTAATCAAATATCAAACTCTATTTGTGAATTCACGAAAAATAAAGATCTTTCCTGTATTCAATATACACTACAACCATACAATCATAATGAGAACCTATTAACTCAATTTTATTCAATTGAATTCGATCTATGGTATAAAGTATTTCTAAAAAGCATCGAAAAACTTCATTTACCAATAACATTCGGAGGTACTAGTAACCACTTTAGAATCACAAATCTACAAAATAACTTATGGGATCCATACAATGTCACAGAAGACGCAGATCTTGGTATAAGATGGTGGCTAAATAAAGATGGTGAAGTTAAAATTATCGACCTTCCTACTACAGAAGAAGCGCCGATATCAATAAAAGCCTGGTTAAATCAAAGGTCCAGATGGATAAAAGGATTTATGCAAACTTATGTAGTTCACTATAATTATAAGTTTAATAATACTGACGAACGCAAAACAATATTTAAATATTGGATGAATCTATTCATAGCACTTCCAATAGTTTCACAAATATTGATTATACCTTCTGCATTTGAATTTTTGATTCTAAAATTTGTTCATCACAAACAAAACATTTTGTCACTATTGGGAAACTTCACGTTAATCTCCTTTATAATATCTTGCATCTTGATGATATTACCAGTAACGTACAATAAAAATAAAATATTATCAAAAATCAAATGTAGTATAATAATATTTCCAATATATTCTATATTTTTAAACGCGATATCATGCTATAAAGCAGCTTGGCAATTCTTTGTAAAACCATTCTATTGGGAGAAAACAATTCACGGCGTAACAAATATAAAAAATATAGATAACACATAATTAAAAAACAATATATAATATATTTATGTATGAATTAAAGTATAAAAATTATGTCAAGAAATCTATTCACTTTCTTAGTTCTTCTAGCAATCATAATACTAATATTCTTTAGCACCTATTCAATTCTTGGAGAAAAATTCAACTAAAATTAATAAAAAATTTCAACACTTTATTGCTTCCGACAACACAATAATCAAATAATAATTAGTATTATTTGATTACAAGTTATGAATACACAAAGAATATTATTTATATTGCCAGAAAGTGTTGCAATAAATCAATTAAATGAATTTTTCCCATGGCAAAACAACAATTTGAATGAAAATTCAGGTCCAGAAGAGGGTTTTGCAATTGATTTAATAATCAAAAGACAGTGCGATAAGGATAATTTCACTCACAGTAAGATAGCGTATTATGGGATCCATAATGTAGGTCAATATTATAGCTTAGACAATATATCTGCAGATTTAGCATATAGGCGAGGAGCCTTGATAGAATATCCAAATGATCGATTTTTTCCATACAAAGCCAATATCTCAATAAAAAGCACACTCATAAAAAATAATAAAATAAATGATTACATTGGATATACAACGCTAAAAACACAATTAATCAATAAACCGCCACATTACAGTTATGATTTTGGACTAAAAATTGATGTTCTTTCAAATTTAATCGGAAAATCAACAAATGTAAATTCCGGAAACGAAGACCAACAACAATTCGTTAATCATTATAAACCATCTGTCTTAAATAAGAATGCATCCAAATACCCAATTCAACAATCTGGAATAAAATTCTACAATTGCAAATTAATTTCTGCAGATTTCACAAACTTACAAGATAGACAATATTTTCAAGACATGGCAAACAATGATAGAAATTTATGCGTTATTGGATTAGGAATTAAAAGCAACACCGCAAGAAAAAACGTTGAGAACTTGAACTTAATACAACAATTTATACAAGATTGTATCGAATTAATGTTAAAACTAAATTATATTAAGCGAAACGACAAAAATCCATCAATATTTAATGTCATAAACAAAACTACGAATGAAGATCAGAACTTATTTTTAACATCTATCTCATCTATTACATCAATGTTGCTTTTATTCTTTAATAAACAAGAACAAATAAATAACATAAAATATAATAAATACCAAGAATACATAGATTGTGTATCATCTTTAATAGAGAAATATAAAAAACAAAATCTAATTAATCTGAATGGTCTAACACTATATTATATGTTCTCTCAACATATTATTCAAAAAAACAATTCTGCAGAAATTGAAAAAATATTTAAAATTATTTCAAAAAATGGTGAAATAAAAGAACCAATCTCACAATTACAAGAAAATATAAAACTTTATATCAAAATATCTGAATACAATTCCGAATCTTATACAAAATCTCTATTACTTTCGCTTTGTATAAACGCATTGATTGTACAAATTGAACCATATATCAAACCATTTTACATAGAAGTACTTGCTAAATTAGCAAACTATTTTATTTTAGATAAAATTCAATATAAAAAACAAAAAGTAAACCCTTACCAAAAAATAAAAGAAGAGATATTAACAATATTACTATACAATGAATGCGTATTGGAAGAAACGATAACATATCACGATATTGTAGAAGGAAAAAAAACCAGAATAGAATACATATCAGCATTTGCAAGAAATGATTTACTCGAAATAATATGGGAGATATTATTACAATACAATATCGTTAATGAAGTAGCACTAAAAGAATATTCTCAGTTAATCCTAAGAGAAATCACAGTAGATACCAATGTAGTCAATTCTATACTCCAGGAAGCACAGAAAAAAACTTTTGATTATATAATTCAAGACATCCAAGAAAATGCGAAACAATGTGATTTTGAAAATAACTATAATGGACAAATAATCCTTAGTGATTGCATATTGAATTTTTTAAAATTAACAATAAAAATTGATCCTGGAAAAACAAATTTAATAATAGCTCAATATACCAAAGAAAAAATACTAGATATATTCTCTCCAGTAGGCGGGACAAAATACTTCTTTGATAAATTCATACAATATAATCTTGAAAAAATAATAAAACAAATCTTCATAACAAAAAAAGAACTAGAAGATATTATTGAAGATCAAATATCGACTTCTCTGAGAAAAAAAATCTTTGATGCTTTAGAAAATCAGTCTCAATACTTCTACCAAGATAAAGTAATTTTCACTAATAAAACCAAAGAAATCTTAATTGAAAAATTATGCAAAGAATACAATTCAAAAGACAAAATCACTGACTCACAATCACTAACCACAGTGTTACAAAATATTTATTGCGGGAATCTTCTAGACATCGCAAAAAAATTTAGCATCCCGGTTGATGAATCAACTATATCTGATACTATATTTATAGATGAATCTAAGGTCCCAATCGATAAACCAGACGAACTTGTAACTAACCATCTTGGTGACAATGTACAAACAAAACCATTATATCCTTTTTTAGAATTTGAAATAAATACGGACTCAGATGAAAAACAATCAAATATTTTTTTTTCTTCTGGATTACTATCAATAAGACACTTTCGAGAGCTTTATGAAAATTTCCAAGCAAACTTCAGTTCATTTGGAATAATTGGAGAAAATCCAAATACAGATTTTACAGACGACTTAGATGAATCGCAGCAAGATAATAACAACAACAATGTTAGGCAAATTAAAAGATATATATTTGCGGGACCAATGCAAAAATATAGCTTTGGTGAATCAGTATTTGTAGATTTAACCCTACAAGAAAATAAAAATTATCTACATGATTTTGAAAAATTAAACTATGATGATCCAAGAGCAACACAAATAAACTACATAATCAACCAAATTGACGCACCAATTAATAGTCTTCAAGAAGATAACGATAGGAATGATATTTGTGGCATAAAAAGGTGGTGGTCTAATTTTGAAAAAACCTTTAAAATCAAAAAAAATAATATAATTCTCGACGAAATGAGTCAAGGCAGCAGAAGTTTCACTCAAACAGCAAATTTCAGAATGCCTGATTCAAAAGATGGAATTACAATACGATATTGGTCTGATATAACAGTCCAATATTACGAATCTTTTGGATTAATAATAGAAAAAACAGACAACAATAAAAGACAATATCGTGTAACTATTACACAAGGTAGAAATGCGCATTTTATTACACCAAATAGCAAGAATACTGAATTTATTGCACATAACCTAGGAATTGAATATAACGACAAAGATATTATACCTTCATATTCAAATTATTACAAAAATACCCAGGGACCATATCCGGCACTCTATTTCGTGATAGAAAATGTTACAATTAGAACAGATGAAATTTTTGAATTCGACAATATTGAAAAGAGTAGTTATAAAAATGATAACATTAAAAGATTTATCGAATTTGAATACGATACTTTAAATAAACCAAAAATTACTGAAATATCAATGTATTATTCATTCCCAAAATTAATGAGCATTATAAAAGATTGGGTAATTTAGACTCAAACACTTGATTTTTGGATAATTATGTAGATTATTTAATAAATAGCAATAATTTGGAAGATAGTGTCTTTTTTAAAATCGTTTTCAACTTTTAGTTTTTTTACATTCATTAGTAGAATCTTTGGCTTTCTACGCGACGTCATAAACGCGCGCGTCTTGGGCGCTGGGATGTTATCAGATGCATTCTTTATTGCATTCAGGCTACCAAACTTGTTCAGAAGTTTGTTTGCAGAAGGAGCGATGAATTCAGCTTTTATACCAATATACTCAAAAAAATTAACACACTGCGAACAAGATGCACCTCAATTCATAGGTAAAATAATATTTTTAATCGGAATATTTTTAATTTTTTTTTGCGGACTAGCAGAAATTTTTATGCCAGAAATATTAAGCGTAATCGCACCAGGTTTTGATAAAACGAATGAATATTTCGAAATTGGAATACAGCTAGGAAGAATAATGTTTCCATTTCTCTTCTTTATAACTATTACCGCAATCTACGGCTGCGCTATACAATCTCATGGAAATTTTATTCCAACATCATCATATCCAATTATAATGAACATTGTACTGATAACTGCATCTTTCATACCATTTCTAATACCAGCTTTTAGTTTAGCATACGGAGTTATAGTTTCTGGAATACTGCAATTAATTTTTTTAATTTGCTCAGCAAAATATTATAAAATACAAATTGGATTTCCGATATTTGATAAAAATTTCTTCAACTACGATGTAAAACACTTTTTTAGAAAACTATTGCCATCAATTTTAACTTCATGCGTTACAAGAATTGGAATTACAATTGATACTATGATAGCAAGTTCAACAGTTGGAGCAGTATCATACATTTACTATTCGGATAGATTATACCAATTACCACTTTCAATTGTTGGGGTAACATTGGCAAATGTCCTTCTACCATCTTTATCAAGAATTACTTCAAAAATGAATCATTTAAAAAAAAATGATTTATATATCGAACACAAAGAACTTTCTGACAAACTAAAAATCATACAATCAAGAATTTTTGAATTTGCATTCATATTGATATTACCAGCAACCATTGGACTATACCTATTATCAAATGATATAGTCGCGCTTTTGTTTGGAAATGATAATGGAAAATTCTCACAAGAGTCGCTCAAAGCTACCAGCAATTTTTTAAAAATCTTATGTATAGCATTACCAGCAAATATATTAAATAATATCTTCAATTCAATCTTATTTGCAAATCACATCACAAAATTCACAACCAAAACTGCCATATATACACTAATATTAAATTTAACAATTAACTTTACACTATTTTATAAATTTAATTACGGATATGAATGCGTTGCAGTTGCAACAGTATTATCAAGCTATTTCAATGCAATAGTACTCGGAGTTTTCTGCAAAGAAAACGGATTTTTACATTCAATAGAAGATTTTTCAAGAATAAAATATATATTTTTCACAAATATGGCATTATCACTACTAATATCAACATTAAACCTACTAAAAAACATATTTCTCATTCCTTCTACATTTAAATGGAATCTGTTTCTAATAATAGAAATTGTAACAGTAATTTATGTATATTTTAAAATACTGAATTATAATGGTAAATTCAAACTAAACGATTTTAAGAAATTATTTATTGATTAATGATAATATAAAAAATATAATAATAGCAACTCATTATTAGCACCAATCAAAATGGTCAAAAACACAGATAATAATTTGAAGAAGAAAAAGAAAAAAATTCTTGATCAAGAAAAAATTGATATAAAAAAAAATAAGAAAAAGACATCAAGTACAAAAGAAAACGAGATAAAAAAAATCAATAAAATAAAAAATAAAAGTAAATCAAATAAACAAGAACCATCAAAAATAAAGAAAACTCCATCTGAAAAAAAATCAATATTTGCAATATTGATTGATATGATACTCAATCTATTTAAATCAAAACCAAAAAAAAATAAAAATGTTTCAACAAAAACAGATAACACTAAAATTAATAAATCAAAAAAATTAGAAGAAGAAAGTGAAATTGAGAACGATATATTAGATGATTTATTCGCAAAATACGAAGAGGAAGATGTAGTAGACGAAGAAAAAACAAAGAAGAAATTGAATAGTAAGGATAAAAAAAATCAACAAAATAATAAAGGAGATGATGAGAACGAAGATGAAGAGAGCGAAGATGATGATGACGAAGATGATGCAAATAATAAAAACACTATAAAGGAAAAATTTTTAGAAAAAGATGGAATTAAAAAACCAAAATCCTTAAAAGAGATTCAAGAAGAGGCAAAAAAGAAAATCAACGACAGAGGAGAGCAAAAATTCACAGACAGCAAAGCAGCAAAAGGTGATATTAAAAAATCGGAAGTTGGTCACAGCAAACTAGTTAAAAAAAAGACGCTATCTGCCCTAGATCCAAAAGTTTTCTTAATAAGAGGAAAAGACAATGGTCGCCCTGCTTGGCATTATGTTTTAATCCCACACGAAAATATTAAAAAATTGAAAGTACAAAAAGCTGGAACAAATATTGATGTGACAGATTTTGGTAAAATTATTAGATCTGGATGGGGGGAGAATCCATCAGATGAAATAATACAGGAAGTAGAAGCTGAATACGGCGAAACACAATAAATTAAAAAAATTCATCCTACCTCTTGTATAAAAAAATGAATGTCAATAAATATTCATTCTAAAATTAGAAAAATAACGAATACCTAAATCTACTGAATAAAATAAATAATTTAAATTTTATATTTCTTGATTCCGATTTATATCAAAATTCATATAAGATAATTAATTAAAATTAAATTCAATATTCTAAAATATATAATTTTTTAGTGCTTTATTCTTGAATATTAATTTTTTTTAAATATAATCATTACTTTTATAATAAAAATTACATATATTATGAATAAATTTACTAGAGAAACAAGATATGTTTCAGGAATTGATATAGGTGGCGGACATATCAAAATGTCATTATACGAAATTGATGATCAAAACAACATCATCGATAATTCAGTATTTGAAATAGAAGAAAAACCTATAAAAGGACTAGTAAACCACATAAATCAAATTGCGAGTATGATTTACAAAATGAACCAACATGTTGAAAATATTGGTGGAATATTATGCGGCGTAGGAATCGCAAGCCCTGGAAGATTCGACCAAAATGGAATAATAAAACCAGGAACTAGTACAAATATCGGAAACACACCAAATGAATTTGATAATATAAATTTAAAAGAAGAGTTTGAAAAAATCCTTCATGAAAAATATAAAAGTAAATTACCAATATATGTCCGAAATGATGGTGATGTAATGTTACTCGGTATGGCAAATTCAATTGAGAAAGAAGAATCAAAACAACTCTTAGGACAAATTGGATCTTTAACAATAGGAACAGGCGTTGGAAATGCTTTTATTAAAAAAGAAAACAACGAATGGAAATTTATATCTGATGGGCATGCGAGCAGATTATTAATAGAAATTGAAGATTCAGATATAGAGTTACTACTCAAGGCAAAAGAATGGATTGAGGAAATCAGTGGTAAAAAAGAGGTTTTTGCATTTGATGATGGAAAAGTCCGCTTTGAAGATCTGTGTCGCGGACCAATAATCAACGCTCTTGCCGAAGTTGATCACGGATCTGAAATCGATCTTCACAATAAAAAACATCAAAATGCTATAAAATTTGTAGCAAAATATATGGCTAAAACAATAAAAGCCATTAAAGATGGGACATCAAAAGATATTAGTATTAGAAATGATTGGCCTGAGCATGGCATCCCTTCAGACAAATTAAAAAAATCAGAAATTAAAAGATTATCAGAATTACAATATGGTGGCTGGTCCGAAGAAGATAAAAAAGAATTAATGAACACTTCAGAATATATAATTGGTGGTGGTGTTGGGTGTAGCAAAATACTTGGCGCGGAAATTGTTAAACAACTGAAAGCAGAACTTTATGAATTAGAAATCCGTGATATCGATATTATACAAAATAAATATGCTGACGTTGCAACATTATCTGCTACAAAACTAGTTCCTTTATCAATTTACCAATATCCACCTTCAAACAATCTAAATTATGAAAAAAATAATGTACAAAGAAGTGCAGCATAATAAAAAGAATTAAATAAAAATTTAGAATTAGGATTTTCTAGATCTAAATTGTAAAAATTTTCCTCTTATAAAAATAAATACTTTCTTTAAGAGTGGTGTAACCACTCTATCTGAAATATCAAACCTCACATCATATTTCTCTTCATCCTGCAAACTCCTCTTAGTAATAATAATTGTTTGTGCGATTTTATCATGCAAACTCTGACGCTTTTTATCAACAAATGACCACAAAAATCCGATCATAAGAGTAGCAACTGTCAAAACCCCAGCAAAAATTCTCTTAAAAATTTGCTTCACAGTAATTCTAGATCCATCTTCACTAACAATTCTAAGCCCAAGACAAATCTGTCCAAAAGATCCACTTAAATAGTACCACGATAGTCCGAAATAGATCGGGATTATAATAAATTGAGAAGCACTCATTATAAGATATCTACTTTTAAAAATCTCAATCCTATTTTTTTCCTCAATCGAAATTGGCAATTGCAATTGAACTTTTCTCAAAATATCAAAATCAACTATATTAAACCAACCACTAAACATTTTCATAACAAAACTTTGAAAATATTTTGCTAACACCATCATCACACACAAATCAAACAGTATTGCCAAATAACGCTGTATTGTATACCCATACTCAAGTTTATCTTCTCTTGGAGCGCAGTTAAATTTTTTAAATAAAAATTTTGTTAGAAACATAAAATTCACTATTAAGATATATATTATTGTAATATAAAAAGTGAAAAATGAAAATTTATATAAAAATTACAAGTACAATAATTAACTATGAAATTAATTATTAATTTGTCTTTTGTTTTTCAAAATATATTTGTGGATTAATATAATCTACAGCATCAAGAATTCTTAACATCACACTTTGTTCTTTATTTTCATATTCTGCTTTATTATTTTTTTTCAAAGTATTAGCCTCTAGAATCTTTTTACAATTTTCAACGGATACTTCTAAATATTTACCAGACACCCATATTGATAAAGACATTAAATGCATCCAGGTTGGCTTTGATGCGAGGTCCTTTAATGGCTGAAGGTTACCCTGCTCAACAGCATCAATACATGGATGAATTAAAAGGCTTGCTGCACCAACATCTTTTAAAAGATCACTAACACATTCAATAAGAAAAAGTTTTGTCTGATGTCTCTGTCTGATTTGGATGTTACTTTCTTCCATAACTTCAAATTATATAATAATTAAACGCAATTTTGATATATAAAACACTCTATCTGCAAATAATTTGCAAACAGAATGTTTATTCTAATAAATATCAAAATAATTGCAATAAAAAAATTTAATAATATAAAAATATCATTTATTGATTTTTGTTCGCAATAAAGTATAAATATCTTTCTATTTTCAAAAAAATTTCATATAATTTAAAAAAGACCAAAATTTATATGATAAATTTCAATAATATAACTTTTTGCTACACAAAAAATAACCCATTATTTGAAAATCTAACTTTTGAAATAAAAAAAAATAATTTTTGTGCAATTCTTGGGAGATCTGGTGCAGGTAAATCTAGTATTTTAAATTTAATCTCTGGTATTGAATCATTAAACCAAAACATCGGCTCAAAGGGCACAATACAACTTAGAAATGAAATAGTAAATAATGAAAAAAAATTTATTGAGCCAGAAAAAAGAAACATAGCAAT
>JBIKUW010000017.1:0-15995 GCA_044347385.1 Rickettsiales bacterium | reverse complement strand
CTTCACACTCGGATCTATATTTTCATTCAGAGAAAAAAATAAAAAAAACATAGATTTAATAATTTTCTCATATTTTTTACTCGCAATATCTCTCACTATAGAGTCAAATTTATTCTTCATTTTTATAAAATTCGAATTATTAACAATATTGGGAGCAATCTTAATTGTCATAGAAAATAAAGTTTTTGATTATGAAAATTTTAAAAGCATTGCCCTCAGATATTTTATAACACACTGCTTTGCTGGAGTTTTGCTTTTAATAGGAATAGGATATTTATCTAATAGCTACTCAACATTCAATATATATGAATTACAAATACAATTCTTAACAACTGGGCATTACTTTATCATTGCAGCATTATTAATAAATTCAGCGATGCCACTTTTTTCATTTTGGCTAGTGCAAGGATATTCTGCAACACGATTCTCAACATCCTTTATCATGTTTCCAGTCGTGACAAAAATCTCAATCTTCTTCATCTTTATCATCTGCGCTCAAGCCCAAAATCTGGAATTTTTAAAAATCATTGGCATCATCACGATGATTTACGGCTCAATCATCACACTTTTTGAAACAGACATCCGAAAATTTTTAGCATACGCAACAATTTCCCACAGCGGATTTTTCCTAATCTTCATCTCACAATTTACCAACCTTCCATTTTCTGAATCGAGCAAAGTCTGCAACTCACTGATATTTTCATCAATCATCTCACAAAATATATTGCTATCAATCTTTTTCACAATCACGCAAAACGCAAAAAGTTACTTCTTCCTTGATATAGAAAAAAACATTAAAAAATACAAAGCGCTATTTTTATTAACAATTATTGGAAATGCGATCTTCATAGGGCTACCATACACACTAAGTTTCCCAAGCAAAACCCTAGTTTTTGAAAAAATCCAATATCCACTAGCATACCTCACATATTTCACAATCGTCGTAAATATCCTATCACACTTATTTATACTACCATACAAAATTTTTAAAAATAAAGAAATCACATTCAGTACAAACTCTTTCTCATCTATAGATTACATCAAAAACCTCTTCACTACAGCTATTCCTATCACACTTTCCATATTTTTAACAAAAAAATATGAGATTTCATTCGATCAAATCAATAAATATCTACAATTCCTCATCTCATCGTGCGCAACATTTATAGTTTTCTATAAAATAATACCAAAAAATCGAGGAATTGTCGTAGATACATACCTGGCATTCTTCTACCTGAGAAAAGCATTAAACATCTTCTTCATAAAATGCAAAAATCTTGGAAAATACGCAACGCAAGAAATTGAGGTAATTTATTACAAATTGATCGAGAGCAACAAAAAACTATCCATTATAAATATTTATAATGCGACAATTCTCTCAATTTTTTTCTACCTAACATTTTTTATCATCAATTATTTTTCTTATTCTCAATAATTACAGAAACTATTTGATTGTTTTCCTTCTTTTTTATCGTAAAAATATAGTCATCAATCACGAACCTCTCTCCCTCTTCCGGAATTCTCTCAATTTTATCAATAATAAAGCCAGCTAAAGTTGTATAATTTGTATAATCCATAATGTTAAGATATTTATTGTGGATAAGGTCATGCATCAAAACGTCTCCGCCCATCTCAACATAACCCTTCTGAAAATTTTCGCTGCGAGTTTCATCATCCTTTGCATCATATTCATCATAAATTGAGCCCACAATCTTTTCAATAATATCCTCCAAAGTTATAATTCCCAAGAAAACAGAATACTCATCAATAACTATAGCAAGATGCTTGTGTTCGGATCGAAAACGGTTGAGCTGAAAAGTCAAACTGGCATTCTCATATGCAAAAATCGGCTTATGCAAAATGTTAATAAAATCCTCCTTCGTCACATCATCGTCGGAAGAGACAAGCTCAAACGCATCTCGCACATGTAAAATCCCAACAATATCATCCTCTCCATCAAAAATCGGAATTCTACTATTCGGCATGTTGATAATTTTTTTCAAAATAGAATCAATTGAATCATTTTGAATATTAATACTATGAACATTTTTTCTATGAATCATGACCTGACCCACCTTGATCACATTTAAAACGGAAATTCCGGAGATCATATTCAGAGAATTCTGCTCATACTCATCGGATGTAGATTTATAAACAGAAATAAGATCCTTCATGTCACCAATCAAAGAACTTTTGTTATCAGAAATTTTAAAACCAAACAATTTAAAAAATCCCGTAACAATCACCTGCAATATAAATGTCATCGGATAAAAAATCTTCACTATAAAATTTAGTAAAGAAGCAATCAACATCGAGGATTTTTCAGGATTCACTAAAGCTAAATTTTTTGGCAAAACTTCAGAAAAAATCAGAATTGTCATAGTGATCACAAAACTCACAACAACAATGTATTTTTCACCAAAATTATTTATCGATTCGCTAGTAACCAACGATGAAAGCAAAACATTCACCAGGGTATTTCCGAACAAAATCGTACTGATCAAACGATCTTTATTTGAAAGCAACTTTAGAACAACTCCAGCTTTTTTATTTTTCCTCTCCGCCTCACCAATAATTTTATTTCGATTTGCGACGGTCAAAGCTGTTTCTGAAAAAGAGAAAATAGCTGAAATACACAATAAAACAAAACTGATAATCAAGCCAAAACCAGCATGACCCATAGCTTCTATATAATAAGAAAAATATTATTCAAATATAACACAAAAAGTAGTAACAAACAATGAAATTAGAATTCAACATTATTCATCGTTTATCACTTTTAAACTTTTTTAATATTAGCTACTAACATTTACAGAATCAGCTGGAACTGAATGGTCTTTTTTGCGAAAGAAGTAAATAACCTTCTGTGTAAAAATTACAAATATATTATTTGCTGTAACATTTGCAAGAGTAATAATTGGATCAAAAACAATGTAAAATGCTAAAACTAAAGCAGTCATATCATCACTAAAACCGAGAATTTTCTTCAAATATGGTAAAGCAACAATGATACTACCAGCAGGAACCCCAGCTCCAGCAAATTTATTGATTACAAAATAGAATCCAAAAACAGCGAAATGACTATAATCCGGCAATGGCAAATGGTATGCGTTCATTATAATCAAAGTCGCAACAGAAACAGCCATTGAACTTCCAAGCATGTGAAAATTCATAATCATTGGAATTACACTAAAGGACAAAGTTTTATCTTTTGTGTTTTTCTCAGCAGCTTCAAGAGCCAAAGGTAATGTAGCAGCACTAGACATCGTACTGAAAGCCGTAATCATCGCCGGCAAAATATTCAAAAAAATTTCCTTTAATCTTCCAAGTCTGAACCCAGAAGCAACTACAAACCAAATAGCCAAATAACCCACAATTAAAAGTATCACACTCAAAGTTGCCCATAATTGCTTATCCATCAGTTGCATTAACTCTCCTTCGTAGAAAAGTTTTAGCAAGAAACCCAAGATAAAAATTGGCAACAATCTAACAAAAACTTGCGACATAAAAAACATCACAATTCTATTCAGCTGATTTGCGTAATATTCAACCTTTTTAAGTTGAAATAATGAGCAAGCAATACCGACAACTAAACCTATTATCAAAGCTAAACCATTAGGTATCAATTTTGGAAGCGAAAAAGTAAAAACCGGCACAACATCTGGAACATCAACCGGAGTAATACTCATATCACTCGACATTCCAATCACTTCAACACCGAAAAAATAAGCTAAAGTTAAATTAATAAAATTCGAAAGACTTACACCAATCAAAATGGAAATTGCAAACAAAAAACCACCCTTTGGAATCTTCGCAAAAGAAGAACTAATAGCACTCAAAATTAAAAATGGCAATATAAAAATAAGCACAGATTTCAAAGCAAGACTTATCGAGTAAGACCATCTTATAAATTCAATTCCAACTTTGTCATAAGCAAAAAGGCAGAAAACTATAACTAGCAAAATTTGCGCTAGTGTTTTCCTCCTCAGAACATCAAAAAATTTAAATAGAATGTTGTTTCCATTGCTTTTGTTTTCCACAGATACCTCAATTTAACTTAAGACTTTTAACAATATTATCTATATCTCCAGATAAAGCAAGATTATTTTTAATAGTCGATTCTATTTTTGAAATTCCATGAATAATAGTACTGTGATTTTTGCCTCCAAACTGTTTTGCAATCTCCATCAAGCTCAGACTGGTTAACTTTTTCGTCAAATACATCGCAACTTGCCTCGGTAAAGAAAGATTCCTCGCCCTCACATCAGATAATATATCATCAATCGAAATATCATAATAATGAGAAACCTTTTCCTGTATCGCGAGAATCGTAATTTGAGAATTCTTATATTGCCCTATTCTAGCATCATCCCTCCTCTCATTTCGCTCGCTATCATAATCATTATTTTGATTGCTGCAAATCATTTTTGGATTTGAACTGTTCCTCGAACTATTCAACGAAATGCTGTCAATCAATCTATTATTACTTAATTTATTAGGAATATTGTGATCAATATCCTTTCTCAGCATGTCGGAAAGCCTCTCTCTTACAAGACCTATATCAATTATCTTACTCGGACTAAGTTGTTTTATCACCACTAATTTATTTAATGCACCTTCAAGCTCGCGAATATTATTATCTATATTCTCCGCAAGATATTTCAAAACATTATCCTCAAATTGAATCCCAAGATACTGACTTTTCCTTCTCAGAACACCTAAACGCAATTCATAACCACCAGGGCGAATATCAGCAACTAACCCCCAACCCAATCTAGATCTGATTTTTTCGTCTAAACCAGTCAACAAGCCAGGCAATCTATCAGCAGAGATAATCAATTGCTTACCATCATTCATCAAATTATTCAAAATATGGAAAAACTCCTCTTGCGTACAGCCTTTTCCCATGAAAAATTGAACATCATCTATCATCAAGACATCAACACTTTTGAATCTCGCTTTAAAATCTTTCGTGCATCTAGTTTTCAAAGCATACAAAAAATCATTCATAAATTTCTCGGATGGCAAATAAACTATCTTCTCCTGAACTTTTTGAATCCAATTTTCTCTATACTTCTCCTTAAAACCCTGAATTTTGTGATTAGCAATTGCGTGCATCAAATGAGTTTTTCCTAAACCAACTCCACCATATAAAAACAATGGATTGTTGTTAAAACCATTCATTTTTTTATTTTCAGCTAAACTTCTGCAAGCAAAATAAGCCAATTCGTTTGATTCACCCTGAACGAAATTCTCAAAAGTGTAGCGTCTATCGAAACAAATCTGCCTATCTTCAATTTCATCCTTGGTCAACTCAAAAGATGGCTTTATCAAAAGATCGAGACTATCGGCAGTATATAAAATACCGTGATCATCACCTCTAACTCTCTCCTCTCTTTTTATTTTATTCTCAGCCCTCGTGCTTTGAGTATTTTTCTTTTCACTCTCCGAATTAGCACTTGGTTTATTTAAATCACTCAAATCGCCAAACAAATCAAATTGCTTGACTTCATCCTGATTCTCTTTAACTAAAGTTTCAACAAAAGACTTCTCCTCTCTGGGCTTTTCTTCAAAAGCAACATCACTATTAACTCTATTATCTGAAGTTCTTCTCTCTTCACTCGCTGAAATATTAATAACATTATTGTCCTTTGTGATATCACTTGAATTTGAATTAGGTTTTAAATTATTATTTAAAACTATCAAATCAATCGTAATAATCTTCTTATCAATGTCACGCCAAACTTTTAAAATAAAATCTAAATAATTTGTGCGAATCCAATCTCTTATAAATCGAGAAGGCGCAATTAGAAATATAGTTCCGCTATCATGACATGAAAAAACAACAGATTTAAACCAACTTCTAAAAACAACCTCTCCATAAACATTCACTATCTTCTTCTTTACAGTTTCCCAATCGTCAAGAAATGAATCTTGAGATGGTTTCCCCCTTGAATACAAAGAATTTACATTGTATTGATGTAGAGGGTTCATAAATAATATTTAATAAATTAATAATTAAATTAAGGATACGATAACGTATTTTAACTAAAACCATATTAAAAATCAAACATTTTTGCTAAAAAAAACTTTTTCAACAAAAAAAAATTGATCAAAAACTTAAATTCATCACAGGAATAGAGAATTATACTTCATAAATTTCACTAAGTAAAAAATTCAATATAATAATTTATTTTTTAAGAAAATAATTCCGGAAAAACTATAATTTAATCTCCATAGATCATTATCTCTATAAAATTTAGAATCATTAATTGAAATTTTAACATCGACCTCATCATCAACATAACTTACGCAACGAATTGCAATGTTAATATTCGCCATTATCTCACTTAATGAGGACTCATCGTAATCATCAAGGCAGAAAATAACAAGAAAATCCACTTCTATACAAATTAAATCACCATTCACTGCATAAATATTTCCACTTCTAAAATTATTAAACAACAGGTATGGTACCGGATCATCTTCTCTCAACTCTAATAAAGCATAACGACTGATAATATTTGACAGGAAATCATTATTCAAAACATTTTCTTTAATCAATTCAAAAATCTTCACTAACATCTCACAACCTCAACAAACGATGAGGTAAATATAATTTTTCTATTTCTAGAGCCAAACTAGCATCACTACTTTTTGTTGATGGCAATCTTTTCTTATATAAAATATTTACATGCTTGAATAAAGATGATTTCAAACTATTTTTATCCAAACCACTCGGCCCAGCTTCAAAATAAACTTTCAATATATCAAAATCAAAGCTTCTGGTTAAAAACAATCTCTGCATATCTTGGTCAAATCTGCAATATTCTTCATCTATAATCCACTCCTCATATTTTGGCATTCGAAAGAACGAAACCTTCTCAATATTTTCGATAAATCTAATCGGAAATGATATACAATTGTTTGAGACAGCGCATTGAGAATAACAAATCACATAATGCTTTTGAATAATTGAAATTCCGCAAAACTTCTCTGCAAAACTAATTGCCTCCAAAATCATTTCGTTTATTTGATTGTCATCTTTAGAACAAGACACCTTCATAAAATCTTTCACTTCCGATAAAGTTAGAAAATTTTGCTCCCCTTCATTCAAGACAACTAAACTTTTATATAAATTAATCATAACTCTACTATTAAAAAAAATTTTTCATAAGATTGTCAAACACATCGGAAAGCATTTGCCTGCCACTCAAACCACGCGAATTTCGCTTACTACCACCAGAATTAAACAACTCACCACTAGAAAATTGCGCAAACAGATAATCTTTCATCATGCCCCTTTGCTCAGATTCAAAATCACGCAAAAATCCATTCATCGATCTTTTAAATTTTTCTATCTCTCTATTCACCATAGATTCCATCAAACTCTCAATATCCATTTTTGAATTGTATTGTCTCTTTTTAATCTTTGAAAATCGCCTTTTCCTCATACAATCTGCCTACAAGCAATAATTCGAACATCTTATAACTTAATAGAAAAGTTGTGGAAGCAAATTTTAATATAAAATAATTTTTTGTTATTAGAGCAAATATTTATTATTAAGATTCATTAATAATAAAAATAATTTGTACACTATTTACACTTTACAACGAAAATTAATATGTCATACTAAAAGTATTGCAAGATTTATATTTCATAACTCATAGTCAAGTTTATTTCAAAGTTTCGTAAATAAAGGAGAAAACTGTAGAGCAGTGTTTATATGTTTCAATGATCATCTAAATCTAATGCAATGTTACTTAACTTTTAGGAATAAAAATGACTATTTACGTTGGAAATTTGTCTTATGATGCAGTAAAAAAAATCTCTCTACCAATTGATAAAATGACTGGTAGAAAAAAAGGATTCTGCTTTATTGATTTTGATGAAGAAAATGATGAAGACAGTGCTATTTCTGGACTTAATGAATGCGAATTCTTAGGCAGAAATTTGAAAGTTAACAAAGCTATGTCTAATGAAACTAAACCTGGTTCTGGCGGTGGTTCTTCTAGACCTCCATTCAGAGGTGGTGACAGATCTAGCGGTGGTGGATATGGATCATCAAATGGCGGTGGCTACGGAAATAGATCTGGTGGTGGAAGCAGATCTGGTTCTAGTGGCGGAAGTCGTGGTGGATTTAGATCTGGAAGTAACGGTGGAAACGCTGGATACGGAAGATCAAACAGCAGATCTGACAGATCAGGTGATAACTAATTAATTTAGTTAATATAGAATAATATTGTCATCACAGTCACGTACTTAATAGTGGCTTATAATCTCATAAGGTGATTAATATTGTCATCCTAGTTCCGTACTTGTTAGGAACGTAGGATCTCAGTAGGAATTAGGAGGATGTATTCGGAAAAAAACTTAATGGATTCCACGCGCTAAAGCACTGGAATGATAACAACCTCATATTGTCATTCTAGGGGATTTATCCCGTAGGATCTTATCAAGAATTATGAATATAAATAATATTGCCCTCTAAAAAACTATTTAGAATTATATCTCGAGAAAATATTATCTAAATTGACTTTTTTATCAACTTTCTTTTCTATATCTTCTCCATCAATATTCAGCAACTCAATATCATTGCATTTCTTATAGCCACTCTTCAAATACTTATTTCCCATTTCTTCCTCTATACCTTTCGCGCTTTCGATATCTTTAGTAAAATCTTTTATCCTGTCTTCAAAACCCACGCGACTCTCAGCTTTTGACAAACCATCACTATAAAGTGAATACACTAATTCTTTAGTAGGAATATTTATATATCGTGCGTGACCATGATAATCAAAATATTGTTCAAAACGAACTGTATCTACAATTTCACTCTTTGATAAATTCTTGCATTCTTTTCTAAAATTCTCAACAAATCCCTTAAAATCAATCAAAAATTTAAAAAGCTCTTCTGATTTCTCTTCTTTCACAGAAAACTCACGTAAAACCTTCCTTAACTCACGAATATCATTTCTGAAACGACTGACTACTTCATTTCTAACTATACCCCCTATCTCTTTCTCCAAACTCAGTACTTCACTCTCAACTTCATAAATCAATTTATTAAACTCCCCATTTACAATGATTTTATTAAATTTCTCCTCATTTATTAATGAATAATATCCAATCATTATCGCAAGAGCTAATACTCCAAGAGCTCCAAAGACACCGGCACATGATCCAACAAAAACCATACCTTTCTGAAGTCCTTCTGTAATATCTAAACCTTTTTTAATTAATGAAAAAGCATAGGCAGCAAGGCATAACTCAACAACTGCACAAATTGCAACAGCAACTAAAAAAACGTAAGAAGCACTCTTGTACTCTCCAAGTTTTATATCACGACTAGTGAAAGTGTTAGCTTTTCGAACTCTTCTAAGGAAATTTCCCATTACAATACCTAAAAGAAAAAAATCTAATATAAAAAGATTTACATTTTAAGGCATTGTAATAGAAAATATTTGAATAATCAAATATTTTAATAAATATTGCCAATTTAACAAAAAACCAGCAATATTTAATGTTATGCAGCTATATTAAACGAATAATTTAATAAAACCTTTAACAGACCACTCACCAGTTTTGATTCTTTCATCAGCAGTGAAAAGTGTAGAAGCTTTATCGCCATCAATATCGTCTTGTTCTAAGTTAGCAGTAGTGAAATACTGACCACTCACACCAAGCATCATGTTTTGACTAGCGATAGCAGCAAAACCAACTTCAGCAGAACCAGCAAGTTTTACTTTTTTGATTAAGCTTTCAACTTTAACACCACCAGCTTCAAGATCAGCATCAACTCTAGCACCACCAACACCAACACCAATGAAAGGCATGATGTTACTTCCTAAATCAACGTAGTAGTTAGCTTTAGCCATCAAAGTGTACATTCTGTTTGCATATCTTTGATCAGAAACAACTTTAGAATTTTGTCTGTCAGATCTGTATCCACCATCAACACCAAATTCTAAATTGTTGTCTAATAAGTAATTAACAGAAGCACCAAAACCATAAGCATTGTCTAATTTTGTGTTATCAGATCCAAAAAGATCGTTGTTATTTCTAACATGGAAAACTTTATCTCCATGAACATCAATATTAAAACCTGACAATTTTTCTTCAGCTTGCGCAGAAGCCGAAACAAATAAAGTTGACAAAACAGCAACTTTAAATAATTTTTTCAACATATTAACCTCAAAATTTTTTAAAATATTAACTTTGTAACTAAATTTGGAAAAACTGTTACAATGCTTTAATTCTATTAAGAAACTTAAAAAACACAATGTATTATTTAAAAAAAAGTATATTTAAGTATATTTTTATCTTCATTGTTGCTTTTTTACAACAAATTATCGTTTTTCAGAGTAATAGGTTAAAAAATTAATATTTTTTACAGAGTAAAATCTCAGAAATACCACTCAATCAACAAATATGCCACGCGCCCAATTACTGAAACACTCAAAACCTTCAATGGATTAAATTTTATATATCCATAGGTCAGAAGAATTACAGGCCCGAGGTATGAAATCGAGGAGGATAAAAAAATTATCGGAAAATAATATCTCTCTATTTTTGCAATAAAGCTAGTATTCGCCTGCTGTTTAATTGAAAATGTTTTTATCAAAAATCCGAGAGAATAATTTGTTAAATTTGCAAATAAAAAGCCCAATAACATAAAAATTGAGAAAATCAAAATCTCGCTACTCCTAAACTTCACTGCGGTTTCGAACAAATCATTGCTAGAAAATGGAACAATCAAATTGAATAAAAAACTTTCCTTTATAACCTTGATATATATCTCCTTCATCATAAATTTTTTAAAGTTGACTGAACAAATTGATTCATTGTATCAAATTCAGTATTAAGATTTGCCTTTCTCTCTCTGTATAAAACTTTTCCATTCTCTAATCCAATAACATTGCAAATATTTGCTTCTTCCTGTTTTTCAGCAAAATCATCTATATCATCTAGAAGTTGAAACGCCATTCCATATTGAATTCCAAAATTTTTAAATTGCTGAATTTTTTCCTCACTCTGATTAGTCAAAATCATTGGCAGAGAAGCGCAAAATCCAAAGAAGACAGCTGTTTTATGAAGATGCACCTCCTCAATTTCATTCTTTGTAACTCCATCATTATCATTTATATCCAACAACTGACCGTAAATCACGCCCTTTAATCCACCCAGAGTTTTAGCAAATTCGTTTGTCGCTTTCAGAATAAAAGATGGATGGAAATTCAAATTCTCCTGTGAAAACAACTCAAAAGCCATAGTTTGCAAAGCATCCCCCAATAAAATTCCATTCGCTTCATTAAACATTTTGTGAGCTGTCAACTTTCCTCTTCTAAAATCATCATTATCAAGCGACGGCAAATCATCATGAACAAGAGTATATGTATGAATCATCTCAATCGCCAAAAGATAATTTTCAATCTGGCTTATCTTCAAATTCACAATCTCTGAACAAATCAAAGCCAAAATCGCCCTGAGTTTTTTACTATCATTGACCAAAACATATCTCAACATTCCATGCATCAATCCAGATTTACATTCATCATGAATTTCAACAAGATATCGATTAATTATATTATCAATTTGATTCTTATATTCCGAAAACATCATAAATTTATTTATTTTTAAGTTATATAATAATTTATATTAAACAAAAAGAATTGTATATATACATCAAGAAAAATCTAGACTTTATATGATAAAATATATCAATTATTGAGCTTTTTATATGTATGGATTATCAGTTTTAATATTAATTATATTAATCTTAGCTGGTATATTTGGGTTTTTCATTATAAGAGATTTTCTATTTTTAATTAATTACTTTGCTGAACAACGAGAAATCGAAATTTATAACAAAAAATACAGAAGATATCAGAAAGATAAGAAAAAACTTTTAGATAAAAGATTAGAACATGAGCGAGAATTAAAAAAAGAGCATGGCTTAGATTATGTTCAAGAGCCAGATCAACAGATTATTGGATTTATCGCACCGCAAGGCAAACATTCTGAATCGGAGTTTAGAAGAAATTATGCTAAATATTCACGAATCGCAAAAGCTGCGAAAGAAGGAAAATCTCTGTACTGGAGCACTATGATAAAATTAGCAAAATCCTCTGGAAAAGAGCAAGCAAGAGGTCGATAAACCTATGTCTTTATTTAATTAAAATTTCTATGGAATTTTTATAAAATTTATTGATAAAAATGAAATGGGGCGAATGACGGGACTCGAACCCGCGACCCCCGGTACCACAAACCGGTGCTCTAACCAACTGAGCTACACTCGCCATAAACATATAATATAATATTATATTTATTATGAATTTCAACCCCCTTTTACTAAAAATAAATGAGATGTTAAAGATTTTTTCTTGAATGTTAGCGCTTTATTGAAATATTTTAATAAAAATAGAAGTTGTTGTTTTAATATTATATATGGATTGTCATTCCAGTTGAACGAAGTGAAACCTGGCCAACGAGAGAGCAACATAGGTTGCGATCATTTGAGAGATTCCATCTCTCAAACCCTTCGGGCAATACAAAAAGCCCACTCCATAGGACTGATTACTATTCAATAACTAAAGTTGTTGGTAATCCTTTACGTAAGTCCACTGGACTTCCTCATCCATCATTCGAGTTACTCGGGGAACGAAGAATTCTTTAGAATTCGTAGTGAGGCCGAGAATCCCTTGAATCACTAGAAATGTCCTGATGAGATCCTATGTCTCTTCCAGAGCCTAGGATGACAAAACCTTAAAGAATTGGGAATGTAAAATAATTGTCATCCCAGTCGAGTGAAACGAAGACGTGGGATCCCTTGAAGTTTGAGAAATGCATTCCTAATTCCTTATAAGATCCTACACCACTTCTTAGAATGACAAAACCATCGATATGAAATCCCCATAAAAGAACATCGCACTATTTTTATTCCTTGCCAGAACTAAAAGCATTTGAAATTCCGGATTTAAAACTGCTCCAAAATCCAGACCCTACAGCAACATTGTCTGATGGACCGCCATTCTGACCTTCCCCAACTCTCTTATTAGGATCATAAATGTTAGCGCTGATGGAATTATCTACATTATATCCTTCAAAACTATCTGAATCTTCCATTAATAAAGGTTTATTTTTTGATTGAATACTTTTTGAAACATTAAGATCATCAGAATCTGAACAGGCAAACGGATCTTTTTTTGCATTTAAAGAAGCAGATGAATTTGTCACTACAATCGCACCATATTTACTCTTCATAACACTATTATTTCTTAGAACTGCTGAAGTTACTTGTGGTGCATTCTGCGCAGTCACAACACTGGCGTTGGTTGGTTTCCCCACATTCACAGGGCTAGAACCACCAGCTGCCTGCATAATATGCAAGTCACTCAAGATGCCATCAACATCATTCATCACGCTATTTAATTCATTATTTACATCGGTTGAACCATATCCGTTAGAATTGGTTCTTGCAGAAAGCAGTTGTCTTCTGTTTTCATCTTCTTGTTCTTTACTATTGACTCTTTTTGTAAGAATAGTTTTTGGTGCAGAAGTTATACCACTACTTTTTGACTCAAAAAATCCAAAAATAGAATTTCTTTTTTTACTTGCATCTGTAGGATAAGCAGCAGTTGAATCCTCTTGTACAGGAAGAAGCTTTTTTCTTTCTGATGCATAATACGATTGACCAGTAGCTTTAAGATTTTTGTATTTTTCCGCTACTGCGCTATTACTTACTCTTCTTTCAGTAGGTTTTTTTAGATCTGCTTTTTGGTGTTGCGCCGCTTCCACATGTGATTTCACCTCAGCATTTCCCAAACACGGCATCAAATGAGCCTCTTTTCCAAGCCATTCACCAGCTGATTTGAAAAATCCATCCTCAAAATCTTTTGCTTTATTCTTAATATGACTCAGAACTGCAGAAATCAAAATCGCAACTATTAAAAGAACTCCAATAGTAATTGCATAATTTATAAGGGCGTTTTTCACTGCTGCATCACCAGCTTTAACTGCAGCAAGCTCTTCTCCTTTCAAATAATTTACAAAATTTTTATAGTTATCTTTATTTTTAAAAAAATCCTCTATCAATTCTGGACGGGCATCAAAATATTCCCTTAGATTTTGAAAAAACTCAAATTTTTGATATCGATTTAAATGTTCATTAAAATAATCATAATATGTTTTGAAACCACCAAAATCCATATCTCTGATCCAGGTTAAACCATCTTTCGCAAATTTCAACTGAAGCATTTGCAAAAAATCAGGCCTATCACACAAAGCATCAATTCCAAATTTATCCCATATTCCATATTGCGTCACAATGTGCTGTATTGCGCGAGCTTCAAAAGCTTTCTTAAAAATTGACTCCTTCCCACCTAGGAAAAAATACGCTGCGTAAGAACCAGCATATATAAATGGAATTGCGAACAATCCAATACTTATTAAAGTTGCTCTTTTAAATGTACTAGCATTATACATAAAAGCTTTCGCTCTTAATCCAAGTTTTGCTTTTTGTGGTGTATTTTCCATATCCTTATCTATACAACATAATATAATTCTATATTAATAGAGCTTTAATACAAAATCAAATTATTAGTTAATTTAGATAATTTTTTAAAAGAAATATTTTTTTAGATATTTAAGTAATTGTCATTTCAGACTTAAATATTTTTTCATTCCATTGTTTTGTAACTTGTCATCCCAGTGTGGCACACAAGTGGAATCCCTTGAGTCGTTTCCAAATGCATTCCTAATGATTGACAAGATCCATACGCCACTAACAAGTACGTTGCTAGGATGACAAGACCTTATAATAGAAAACAACACTCATCCCTACAAAAAACTACTTCTTCTTTCTCGGCATAGAAGCCATCGGTCTTCCCAAAACATCCAAAGCAGCTGCACGAATCACTTCATTCAAATCAGGATGCGTATGAACTGTCAAAACTATATCATCTGGAGAAGCTTCATAAGCCATATAAGCCGATAATTCATTTATCATACTACCAGCATATGCATGAACTATATGAGCACCAAGGATTTTATTATTCTGCTCATCACAAATTAGCTTCACAAAGCCATCAGTTTCACGCATCGTTTTTGCTCTACCATTTGCAGCAAAAGCAACCTTACCAACATTATATTTTATCCCTTTTGCCTTCAATTCCCGTTCTGTTTTTCCAATAGAAGCAGCCTCAGGATGAGTATAAATCACAGCTGGAATAATATCATGGTGTATTTGCGGCTTGCTCTTTAAAGTTCTACCTTCTTTCTTCGCTTTTTTAATTAAATCAATAATTTCAACCGCTAAACTACCTTCTTCCTCAGCTTTATGCGCCAACATAGGGCCAGTAGTCACATCACCAATTGCATAAATATTTTCAACATTAGTTTGAAGATCAGTATTAATTATATACCCGCGTTCGTTCGTTTTTACACCAACTTTTTCCAAACCAAGCCCAGCAGTGTTAGGCTTACGACCAATAGAAACCCTCACTTTATCGCACTCCAAAGTTTCCTCCTTCTTCGTATTTTTATCTGCAAAATAAATAATCGCTTTATCACCTTTATTTTCAATTTTGGTCACAGAAACGCCAAGACGGAACTCGATTCCCTGTTTTTTCAACAATTTCAACAATTCCGCACTTACATCCTGATCCATAGTTGGTGCTGCAACATCTAAATACTCAAGAACTGTAACTTTTGCACCAAAACGCGACCAAACAGATCCAAGCTCAAGCCCAATCACACCAGCTCCAATAATCACTAAATTTTTTGGAACTTCTTGCAAATTTATCCCCGAATCAGAAGAAATTACAACTTTTTCATCAAATTCTGTATTACCTAACTGCGCAACAGAAGAACCAGTCGCTATTATAAAATATTCCGCTGAAATAACTTTCTCACCATGTTCATCCTTCACTTTAATGCGATTTTTATCGATAAACTCAGCAAAACCCTTAACACTCGTCACTCCATTTGCTGTCAA
>JBIKUW010000016.1:0-16503 GCA_044347385.1 Rickettsiales bacterium | reverse complement strand
TAGAGCTAGAGCCCATGAGTGCGGCGGAATCCATAAAAATATTATGAAAAAAAACGTGAAAGCTCCTAAAGATAAGGAGTTTGTGACTGCTGCCCATCCTATAACTGGCGGGAGTGCCCCCGGTATTCCGCCAATTACAACGTTGTAAATCGTTCTTTTTTTAAGAATTAATGTGTAAAAATATCCATAAAATGCGATTGTTGAGAGTAGCAATAGTGCGCTGAGTGTGTTGACGAAGAACGCCATAAAGAAAACAGAAAATGCGCCAAGTACAAGTGCAAATTCCAGTGCGCTGTGAGGATGCATTTTGTGCATTGGGAGTGGGCGTTTGCTTGTCCGTGTCATTTGGGAATCTATATCCATCTCGAGGGACATGTTGATTGCTCCGGATGCTCCAGCACCAAAAATAATACAAATTAAAGACCAGAGTAGTTTGAAATTATTGATTTGTCCAGGAGCTAAAATTATCCCAACAACAGCACTCATAATTGCCAAAGACATTACGCCAGGCTTGAAAAGTTCAAAATAAGATTTAATAGTTTGAAAATTTACTACAAAATTCTCTTTATTTTGCACTTTAGTGTGCTCCGTTTTCTTCATTTTCTATTACCGGCGGTGTTTCAAATGTGTGGAATGGAGGTGGGGAAGGTAATGTCCACTCAAGAGTTTTAGCGCCTTCGCCCCAAGGATTGTTTCCAGCGATGCGTTTTTTGATGAAAGCTTCGATAATTATATATATAAATAATAATGCAGCGGCGTATGAAATGTATGAGCCATAGGATGAAACTTTGTTCCAAAAGGCAAATTGAGTAGGGTAATCCGGGATTCTTCTAGGCATTCCAGCAAGTCCTAGAAAGTGTTGCGGGAAGAAAGTTAAATTTACGCCAATAAATGTTAACCAGAAGTGCCATTTTGCTAATTTCTCCGATTGCATATATCCGGACATTTTTGGGAACCAATAGTAAAATCCAGAGAAAGCTCCGAAAAGTACAGCAATTGACATTACATAGTGGAAGTGCGCAACAACGTAGTACGTGTCATGCACAACTCTGTCAACGGACCCAGCTGCTAAAACTATCCCAGTTACACCTCCGCATAAGAACATGAAGATGAAACCGCAGGAAAATAGCATTGCAGCTGTCGTTTTGATCGATCCACCCCACATTGTTGCTAGCCAGCTGAAAATTTTTACACCAGTTGGAACTGCAACAATCATGGTAGCTGTTGAGAAGTAAGCAGCGGTTTTGAAATCTACCCCAGTTGTGAACATATGGTGCGCCCATACTATTCCGCCAACCGCGCTAATTCCAATCATTGCTCCGATCATTGCGTAATATCCAAAAATTCTTTTTTTAGAAAATGTTTCTACAACTTCGCTAACTATTCCGAATGCTGGCATAATGATTATATAAACTTCCGGATGACCGAAGAACCAGAATAGATGTTGGTATAAAATTGGGTCACCACCACCGTCAATTCTGAAGAACGCAGTACCGAAGTTTCTGTCAGTTAAAAGCATTGTGATTGTTCCTCCAAGTACTGGAAGAACGACAATAATCATTATTGCAGTTAAAAAAATTGACCAAACGAATAGTGGCATTTTTAACATTGTCATGCCTTTAGCTCTCATGTTCAATATCGTTGCTATAAGATTTACTGCTCCTAAAATTGATGAAATCCCTGCTAAATGTAAGGAGAAAATCGCAATATCAACTGCAGCTCCTGGATGTCCCGTTATTAGTGATAATGGTGGGTAAACTGTCCAGCCTGTTCCAGCCCCTCCATCAACGAATATTGATAAAACTAATAATAATAATGCGAAAAATAGCATCCAAAAGCTGATATTATTTAATCGTGGGAATGCCATATCCGGCGCCCCTATCAGGAGTGGGACGAAGTAGTTTCCAAAACCACCAGTTAGCGCTGGCATTATCATGAAGAATACCATGATGAATGCATGTCCTGTTAATACAACGTTGTATAAGTGATAGTCGCCTAAAACTCCGTTGAATAAGGTTCCGCCTGGACTTGCTAGTTGTGCCCTCATTAATACAGAGAATAGGCCCCCAACTAATCCACCGATTACCGAAAGGAAAATATAAAGAATTCCAATATCTTTATGGTTTGTGGAGAATAGCCATCTTCTTAATCCAGTTACTTGGTCATGAGACATATTTTACCTTTAAATTAAATTGCAAATTTTGATTGAGCGTCTTTTTTCCATTCAGCGAATTTTTCATCACTAACAACGCGAATTTCTATTGGCATAAAACCATGCAATATGCCGCATAACTCTGAACATTGTCCATAAAAAACACCTTCTTCATCAGCTCTGAACCACGTTTCGTTTATTCGCCCTGGAACCGCATCTTTTTTTACTCCAAAGGCAGGCAAGGCCCAGCTATGTATCACGTCATCGGCTGTAACCAAAATTTTAATGTTTTTTCCAACTGGAACATAGATGGCGTTATCAACTGAAAGCAATCTTTTGTCACCATCAATCAAATCCTCATCTTTCTTCATATAGCTGTCGAATTTTATCTTATCCTCAGTATATTCATACGTCCAATACCATTGATGTCCAATGACTTTAATAGTTAAATCAGTGTGATTTTGAATCTCTTCATGATGTAAAGTTTTGACGTTATAGAATGCAAAAACAAGAACAAATAAAATTGGTATCACAGTCCAAGCAACTTCTAGAGCAGTGTTGTGAGTGAATTTCTCTGGTCTAGGATTATTTTTCTCACTAAATCTAAAAATAATGAATAATAAAAGAGCGCAACATAGGACAAAAATCACGCTCATCACAATCATAATGATGTTGTGGGTTTTAACAATCTCATGCATTATTCCAGATTGTGGTTTTTGAAAAAACAATGCTGCATCATTTTTTCCTTCAGTGAGAAATTTATTCTCTACAACTTTTGGCTGGTCTTGCGTAACATTTTCTGCTTTTAATTCCAGATTTGATATAAGAGCTAGAAGCAAAAAAAATTTAAAAAATTTAAACATATCTATTACATTCTTTACAAATGATGTTAAAGTATAACATAAAATATCGAGTATACCACCATTTTACTGGGGAAAAATCTCTTGTCAATATATATAAAATTTTTAACAAACCTTTTTCTTTTGTCAAAAATATATTAATTATTTTGCGTCTATAGTCAAAATACCATCCAATTTGTCCTTTATGTTTTTGATGATCGCATCTATAACGTGGTTTATTGATTTATCGGATAGAGTTTCATTTTTAGATTGCAGTTTGAAATTAATTCCAACAGATTTTTTCTTTTCATCCTTCAGTTTTTCATCTTGATAAATATCGAAAATGTTAATTTGTTGTAGAATTTTCTCATTTTGATTGTTAATTGAATTCCAAATCGTATTTTTAATTTCTTGAATTGTGATTTCTTCATTGAAGAAAAAAGCTAGGTCGCGACTCACTTCTTGATAAATTGAATGGAACATTTGTTGTTTTTTTTGCCTTCCAATTTTCATTAGATTTTCAAGAATGATCACAAATGAAGCAGTATTTTTCTCAATTCCATATTTTTTCAATATTCTTGGGTGAATCTCGCCAACATATCCAAGAATTATATCGCAGTAAAAAACAACTGAAGATTTTCCAGGATGTAAAAAGGCAGTGTGCTGATTGTGTTTATCAAATTTATCAATTCTGACAAAATTTAGATCATCCTCTTTGATATTATAGACTTCTAAAGCTCTTAAGAAATCAGCCTTTACATCATAAAAATTGAATTCTTCTTTTGAATGATTATGAGTCGTTCTATGGAATTTTTTTCCACATCTAACACCAGAAATGTTATTTTCAAAGATATTATTTTTTGTATAAACAGGGCCAGATTCAAAAATGCTGACATTCTCTGGGGAGTGTTTGAGAATTTCTATTAAATTATTAAGTAGCGATGGAATTATTGAAGGACGAAGAATATTTAAGCTTTTATTCACTGGGCTTGAGAGACAAAGCAATTCATTTTTATTGATCTCTCCATGATTTTCATCGATGAATGAGAAGTTGCAAATTTCATAATATCCATTGTTTATAAGGGTTTTTTGCAATTTACTTTGCAATCTCATCTTTTGATAATCGCCCAATTCGGAGCTATTAATTTTTTTGTTATAAAGATCGTTGTACATGAAATATAGAAATGGACTCATTGGTTCTACAAAGTTGGAATTGTCATTGTTGTAACTGTTTTCACTCAAGCGATAATCAATATAACCATTTACTAGACTGTGTTGGTTTGTTGTAAAGTCCAGGAATTTCGAGATTTCATTCGCAAGATCAAGAGAGGAGTTGATGTCAGTTCTATTTTTGAAAACAGGGAGAGTGCAATAAAGACCATCCTCTTCAGAAGATGAAACAGTAAAAATTGGATTTTGTTCAAAATCTAAATCAATCACACCGAGGCGCGCAAGTAATTTTACTGATCGTTCGCTAATTTCAGGAATATTCGTAGTTCTGTGCGGTGAATTCTCATCTTGAAGATTATCAACATAATTCAGTATTCCAATTTTCTTAAATAACATTAAAACATCGGAAATTTTGAGTTTCACCTCCTTGAACCAATATGGTCTTTCATTGATTTGATCATTTATGCAGAAAACATTTTCTGAAATATTTTGCGTATGATCTGTGCTTATAATTGTGAAGATTGATTTAACGAAAGCCTCGTTAATTCTACCCCTTTCATAAAAATAGATCATATTATTTGTGAGTTTGTTTCTACGGGCAATTTGTAGCATTTTGTTAAATCCAATTTCTGTATTGCATGTTGGATTTTCTTTAAAAACTATGAAAAGAAATAAACATCTTTTCGTTGTTTTAGGATCGAAACTGAATTTTGGATTATCATAAAGCCCTGGAACAGCAATGATATTTTGATTTTTATCAGATATGATGATGTCGTTTGTATCTAGATTTCCTATGCTATTTTTATTGAAAGTGATTTCTAATTCACCATCAATTTTATCTAAATCTATTATATGAGGATATGCTCCGATCATTATGTGAGCAAAATTAACTGAATCCATGATGTTATTTTGCACTTCAAAGCCTTGAGAATTCAATAGATTTTGAATATCAAAATGAGTTTCTGAATATTGAGTTACATCATCACACTCGTAGAAATACATGTTTTCTATTATATTTTCAGCGATGAATTTGTCAGAAATTTTAATTTTTTTCTTGTTAGTTTTGAATATCGCAGCTTCATCATTTCTTTCTAAATATTTTAAATGAGTTGCAATATAGCTTTGATGGTTTAAAGTCATGTAAGAGAAAATTGCATCTTCAAGATTGTAAAGCCCAAGGAAATTCCCAATATTTGGAGTGATTGAGATATCAAAAATTATAGAGAAGTTGAATTTTTTGAGAATATAGTTTAATGGACTATTTCCAACTCGAGTTTCATTTGGAAGTTCAGCAATTCCATCGATTTCATTGTTTGGATAGTCTATGCATAACTCATCGAGAGAGCAGAGCATTCCTTGGCTGATAATGCCACGTATTTCTCTAGGTTCTAGAAGCATATCGCATGGAATTACTTGCCCGAGATCCGCAAGGATTGTATGAAGATTGTTATCTTTGATGTTGTGGACATTTTTTCCTCCACAAACTATTTCTTTTGTTACATATCCATCAAAAACTGTACAGAGATTTAATCTGTCAGATTTAGGGTGTTTTGCAACTTTTGTGATTTCAGCGACTGATAATTGTAATATTTGATAAAATTTTGTAATAGGGTCGATTATTTCTTCAACCTCAATTCCAATTTTTTCCAAAATATAACCAAAGCCATAAATTGATTTTGTTTGATTGAGTTCACTTCTTAGTTTATATAATCTTTCTAGAATTTCGTTTGAATCATCATTTTTATTTTTTAAAGATTCAATGCTTTTGATGAGAATATCGTTTTTATTTTCAATGTAGTAGAGAGGTAATTGTGAGAAAAGCATTGAAAAAATTAAATAACTATGGTCTATCATACCTGAAATGCTTTGTTCTGATAGCTCACTCAATAGTTTTTCGAAAACGTTTTTAATATTCATTCCAATCATCACAATATTTGTGATCTGGTTTTGAAATTCGACCGATTCTTCCTTGGTTTTTATATAGAATTGAGTTAATGAGTTGTTGAATTTTTCCGAATAATCGTTTAATCCAGCAGTATCATTTTTATACATTAAATCTAAATAGTTATTGTGTAAAGATTGAGTGAAATAGTTTAAACAACCCAAATGTTTCAATCTACCATTATAATTGTATTCAATATGTTCATAATGATCTAGGAGAATTTGAGTCGGCTTCGAGCTGTCATAAAATACATCTAGTTTAGAAAAAATATTTTGTAATTTTTCTTCATCGCAATTGAAGTTGTAAAATTCTGCTAAATGTTTGATTTGTAACAAGGGTTGCTCAGTGAAATCAGAGTCTTTATCCTTTTTCATTGTTTCATTTAGTTCATCAAATTTTGATAAATCAAAATCTTTGAATATATTGCCAACTATTTTTTCTATATTATTTACTTTTGTTTGATTGAGGCTTTGCTCGAAAAAATATATTTGATCAAGTATAACGCTGTGATTGTTTTTATCTTCTTGATTGTAGAAAACAAGGTTTGATGCGATTTTACTTAATAAAAAGCTTAGAGAAATTTTCATTTATAAAATTATTCGATAATTGATTAATTTATATCAGGGAATGGGTATTTTATCAAGATCAAGGGAAAAATTATTTTTGATTTTTGCTTCCAAGGCTATCAATTTAGATTCTATACTTCGATATTAATTTTATTGGTATACAATTTATGATTGAAGATAAAAATGATGGAAATTTAGTAAATAATCCAGAAAACGAAGCTGTTAGTGGAGATGTTGAGAAAGAAATACCAGATATTTCTACTGAAACTGAGGATGATAATCAGAGTTATAGTGCTGGAGATAGTCGCAATGCGATAATGGAATCGTTTGAGATAAGAGTGATAAATGAATTAGTAACAGTATCTGATATAGAGAAATTTTTGATTGATAATGGAATTAAAAAAACCGTTAGTATTGCATGGAGTAAATATAATGTTTTTGATGTTGTAAAAGTGTCTAATAGATTGTTCCGCCTTGATGCAACTGTTTACTTTCGTGATAGCAAAGAATTATTCTTAAATTTAAGAAATAAGATAGAGGATAGTGTATTTTTTCCAAAAGAAAAAGGATCTTATGAAATATTGAGTGAAAATTGGCTTGATAGCATTGTTTCTGGAGATGTTGTGAAAATATCTCTTAATTTAGATAAGGATGATGTTTTGATTTATATAGCAGGAAATCCCAATTATCAAAATGGATATTTTATTTTTAATAAGTTTCCATTAAAGATAGTTTTGAATAAAAAGTTAGATGTAAATAATTTAACAAATTTTTCAAATCTTGATATTAAATCGATTGAAACAATGAATGTTTATTATAAACTTAATATTGTTACAGAGGGTAAAGAGATTAAAACTGAAAATGCCAGAGTAAATTTTTCTTGTAAAGTTTCTATAAAGGAGAATCAGTCGATATCTAATCCACCAGTTACAAAGATAATATATAATATTTCTGATTTCAGTATTGTGTTTACTAGGCTTAGTAGCTCATCTCCAATGAAAGTTATTTTTCCAAAGTTTTCAAAGACTGAAGAAACTGTTATAACGATAAACAAAAATGAAGGTTTATATTATGATTTAAATAAGGACGGTTTTTATTTAAATAGCAGAGTTGATCTTAGTGTTAATCCTGACCCTAATGGAAAGAAGAAAATTCCAAAAAATCTTCTTATTAAAATGCCTGAAGGTTTTGATAAGGATAGTTTTCCACTTGCTCCATCATGGCATAACGATAGCACGTGTAATTTAAATTATTTCTATAATGATAATAAAAAGTTACAAAGATATATAAACTATTTTTTTAGAACAAAAGATGGAAAAGTTTTGAATGGTGTTGATTGGAATAACCAAATAAAGAAGATGTTATTTAATCAAAGTGGTAGTAGGGATAGTGCAATATATCTAGAAAGTATTCGCAATTTAAATTATAGTGTGGAATTTGGTTCTGATGGTCGTGCATTGTATGATGAGCATTCAAATAATATAGGTCTTGCAAAAATCAAAGAGTATAGAAATTCAGAAAAGAAAGTTCTTGAAGAAACTAATTTGATTCAGCCTTTTTATAAAATTGTTACTGCCCCACAAACTTATAATTTTGGTAAAAAGATATTTCTATATTTAAATAACTCTCCGATTATACTAGTGAATAGTAGAGACAAGAAAGTTATAATAAATCTGAAAGGTGATAATAGAATAGAGATTTATGCTGATGATGTCGATACCCTAACAAAAGTTAATAAAATATATCTAGTTACCGAAAAAGATGGGAAAAGAGAGATTAAATTTGAAAATTGTTATATAAATCTTAATTTACCTATAAGTAATAGTGTTGGATCAGTTAATTATTATGGAAAAGGTAAAGAAAGTGGTGGATGCTCTGGTCAAATGGGTGATTGTAATTACTATACTCAATATACATTGACTGAAGCTGGAAAAAAAGTTCGAAGTTATGTTAAATGGTTTGATAATCAATCTAATTTTGGAGATAATGGTAAATATTTAACGTCTACAAGCAGTATTTCTGGTATAAAATTTAATGAAGAGAGGGAATATGGGGGATATAAACATATCAAATATATTGAGAACTTGTCTGTTGTTTCAATTGAACTTGAGAGTAAGGATGATTCAAAAGATGTTGTAGTGACGCTTCCAAGTTATAAACCGGATAATGCATATTATACTCAAATCACCTTGAATCATAATGGATTTATTACATCTGGGTTTAATTTAGATAGAGCTGAATTTGATATTAAGTTTGATAGCGTGAACTTAGATAGAGATGGTAGTAAAGCAAGGATTATTGAGCAGGATGATATTTTGAATAAAAGTTTTATGGATGAGGTAGTTCAGGAGGAATCATTATCAAGGAGTTCTAACGATGGTTATGATTATGTAAATGTCGTATATTATGATCCAAATGAAGATAAAGATGGTAAAGTGAGAGATGTATTGTTTAATCAAAATCAGAGATCTTTAACAATAGTTTTCATTATTCTTGGATTGATTTCAAGCGCAATTACTTTTGGTCAAAGATTGGCTGAAGCACTTGGTGCTAAAGTTTCTAATGAGTTGAAACTTACCCTTGGTATCATTCAATCAGTGTTAGGTATTGTGCAGATGGGGATAGGTTTTAAGGGTAATTTAATATTTCACAATGCATCTGGTGCTGTGAATTTTGAAACGACCACAAGAGGTATATCAACTTTGAGCACTTTTTTTGGTACAATTGCAAATCTTCCCAATTTGGCTAATAGTATATCGAATGTTGTGGATGGTATTACCGGTGCTTCTGGTAACATTAATATTAACAAAAATGTTATTGTGAGATGGAGAGATGGAATTATGAGTAAAACAAAATGCTCAGAAGAAGTTGCGAATATTATTGTAACGCACGCATATGTTTATGCATCTTATGGTGATATTACAGATTTTAGAAAAAACGTTGGTGAGGATAAAATTGAGAAGACAACCTTAGGATATTTAGAGAATATGCTTAGATACGGTGCTGAATATATTTATGAAACAGCGGATGGCAATATTTCTATTGAAGAAGCGATGTCTTTAAATTTTATTTTCATTAAAAAAGCTTCGATTACATACTTGCAAACTTTAGTGAGTATTTATCAGGGTTAGAATATTTTGTAAATTATAAGTAAAGTTTTGTATTTTACTTATACTAAATTAGTTGATTTTATTTATTTATAATGTATGGTTTTTAACAATAGCCATAAAAGGTTTTTGTTGAAAATTGGTTTGTTGAGGTTAAAGAATGGATAAATTTGTTACAGTGGAGCAGGAAAATTTTAAAAAAGCCATGAGTAATTTTTCTACGGGAATTACAGTTATAACTTTTTTTGATAAGTATTCTAGATTGCAGGGAATGACTGTCAATTCTTTCAATTCAGTTTCTCTTGATCCTCTTTTGGTGCTTTATAGTTTGGGAAAGAATAACAAAAATTTTGATCTATATCTGAATTCTGAAAAATTTGTTGTTAATATACTATCAAATAAGCAAAAGAGAGTTTCTGATTTTTTTTCTAGTAGAGAAAGGGAGATTGAAGGCTTTTCTAATTATTGTGTTGATGAAGTTCATAATGTGCCGATTTTGAATAATGTTTTAGGTTATTTGATATGTAAGCCTTGGAATAAGATCGAAGCTGGTGACCATTATGTGATGATTTCTGAAGTGTTGAAAACCGTTCATTCTTCTCAAGAAGAGCCAAAGCCATTGATATATTTTAACAGGGATTATTACAATTTAGGAGATGTGATAGATGATTAAGATCAAGGTTGCAATTTTAGGCGTTGGTGGAAAAGTAGGAAAAGAGATTTTAGAAAGAATTTCGAGAGATGATGAATCAAAATTTGAAATTGTTGGAGCTTTGATATCAAAGAATGGTAAATCAAGTTCTTTGAATGGTAAGGATATTTCAGAGATTGTGGGTTTAAAGAGAGAAATAGGCATAAAGGCAACCAATAATCTTTATAATGCAATTCAAAACGCAGATGTAATTATAGATTTCTCCTCAAAGGAGATTACCAATGAGTTGATTGATAATGCTAATGAGTTTTTGAAGAATAGAAAATTGATTATCGGAGTGACGGGTTTTGATGAAGATTTTAATGAGAAGTTGTTGAATGTTTCAAAGAATCATGTGATTTTTCAATCATCAAACATGACATTTGGTATGAGTTTTCTTAGTCAATTTATAGAGAAATCTATTTTATCTCTAACTATTATTTCTTATAAAGCTTCGATTAATGAGACTCATCATATTGGCAAGAAAGATGCTCCAAGTGGGACTGCTAAAATTTTGAGAGGCATGATTAAAGAATTTACTGGAGATGATATTGAAATTTTTTCAACTAGGGAGGGAGAATCGAATAGCATTCACGAAGTGAAGTTTGATGGTATATATGATTCGATTTCTTTAAGGCATGAAGTGAAAGATAAGGAGGTTTTTGCAGATACTAGTTTGAAAGTTGTTGAATGGATTTATGGCAAGAATATTAAAGGATTGTATCATATGAGTGACTACTTATCGAGTGTTGTAAGTGATGAAGTGCAGCTCTCTTCTCAAGAAGGATTGAAGAAAAGAGCCTTATCAATTTAATAAGATTATTATAATTTATGAGATGTGATAGATGAGTAAAATTAAACTTGCAATTTTGGGATGCAGTGGTAGAACAGGTTCAAAAATTTTGAGCCATGGATTGTTAGATGACAGAATTGAGATTGTTGGTGGTCTAGTATCAAAAAATAGTAGATTTCTAGGGAATGATCTTAGTGTTATTGTTGATCATGATAAAAAAACTGGTATTTTGGCGACGAGTGATTTATCTTTAGCAATTCAAAACGCAGATGTAATTATAGATTTCTCATCAAAGGAGATTACCAATGAATTGATTGATAATGCGAATGAGTTTTTGAAAAATAGAAAGTTGATTATCGGAGTGACGGGTTTTGATGAAGATTTTAATGAGAAGTTGTTGAATGTTTCGAATAATCATGTGATTTTTAAGTCTTCTAATATGAGTATTGGAATTGGATTGATTTGTGAATTTCTAAAAAGGTATAGTAGAGTTTTGAATGACGAATATGAAATAATCATCAATGATATTCATCATAAAAATAAAAAAGATTCTCCAAGTGGAACAGCTTTGATGTTAAAGCATAGTTTAGAAATATCAAATAATGCTCAGAATATTCAAATTAATTCTTCGAGAATTTCGGATATCAAGGGAATTCATGAGATTATGATGATTGATGAATGTGAAACAATTTCCATTAGGCATGACGTAAGTGATAGAAAGATTTTCGCCGTTAATAGTCTAAAGATTGCTCATTGGATTCATAAAATTAGTAGAAATGGCCTCTATCACATGAATGATTTTTTAGAATTTGGAGCTGAGGTCTAAGATTTTAGACCTGCGATATAATGAATAGAGATAATCTTTCTAAGACTAAATTTCTAGTAAATGGGTGAAGCTAAATCTCACAGAATCATTATCATAGAAATTTGAGAATACAAATTCAGGAGTGAGAGTTGCAGAGATTGTGTGATTTGCATGACTAACAATCTTATTTACCATATAAAGAGCCTGCTCATGACTATTTGGTCCACTGTGCTGTTCTGGAGTTAGATTTATTTGTTTTGAATTTATTAAAACGTATTCTGGTCCGCTAGTATCATAAGAATTTTCATTGAAAATTATAGGTCTACCGTTACTTTCAAGACGAACGAGTGTATATTTATGATGATCTTTTCCTATAAATTCAACTTTTTTAATTACAGCGCCATCTTCAATCATTTGCATTTCGTCTAAATGACCTATAGACAAATCGTGATTTTTATCTTCATAATATATTCCATGTCTATCAGTTCCGTAATTCACTCTCACCCAATCAGGTCTATCAGTTCCGTAATTCACTCTCACCCAATCAGGTTTGAACAAGCTGTTGAAAATTTTGTCTTCTGGGCATATGCCGGTAATAGGGCATGAAGTTTTAAATAAAAAGTCTTCAAATAATAAGTATGCAACATATTCTGTATTGTCGTTTGCACCGCTTGATTGAACTTCCCATAGTTGCTTAGTTGTTGGGTTCTGCGCTGGCACTATATTTATTTGATTTGTATCGCAAAGAGTGTTGTTTAAAGCCTCCAAGCTTCTATCAGGATTTGCCAACCAGATGAATGGCCTTTTATTATCGCATGGTAGAACTATTATATTGCTTGTGATCATGACTTCAGAGTTATTCTCAGGCATGATGATAGTTCTATTTATATAACTAGGAGACTGGTCTTGTGGCGGGAGCCCCTGGTTGTTAAAGAAGGTTGCTGTGTTTCCTTGTGGTGTCAAACTTGAATCAAGCAGTATCTGGTCGTTGTTGTTTGTTGTATTTCCAATGTTCACACTGATTGTATGTCCATTAGCATCAAAGATTTGAGTTGTTGGTGTTGAATTGGGGTTTGCGTTTTGATTAATAATCAAAGCTGTTGGAGGTATGTTTTGTGGTGCATTTGGATCTAAAGTGAACGGTACGTATTGAGGATTGTGGTTTACTTTAGTGTGCATGAAATCTTTAATATCAGCTAACATGGCATCACTATTTGTGCTATCAGGCATTATCTTTAAATGAGTGTTTTCAAAAATACTGCCATGTGGATTGATGAGCATGTTAGAGTATACCTTCTGCATCCCGTTTTCAATTTTTTCTGTATTGCTAAGTATGTTCAAAATTGTATTTGACATATCTTGTATTTTTGGATTATTTTTCATTGTGATAACGCAATGTTGAGTTATCAAGGATTGTATAAAAAAAGATTTAATTTTTAATGAATATTAATGTGATGATATTATAGTGTTAATACAGATTTCTATATGTACCAAATCTTTAAGAAACTTTTTCCATATCTTCTCAAGTTTTCATCGCCATATTGGTCGCATATTAAATTCATTTCTTGCTCGCTGCACTCAAGAACAAACAAAATTTCCTTCAGACTTCCTTTATTTTTTTTTATGTGTTGTATTGCATCTGATGCGAAAGTTATTTCATCATTTGGTGATTTGCAAAAGACTATGTCTATTTGATTGAACGTTGGAATCTTTAAAAAACGCCCATCTTCACTTGTGAATTTTATTTTTTCTTCCTCACAAATTTCCTCAACTGTTTTTTTTATTATATTGAGTTTTTTTCTATCAATTTCATTGATTATTGCAGATTTCGCTCCACGAGATAAAGCTTCAATTGCATAATAGCCATTGTTTGAGGAAAGATCTATGATTGCAGCACTTTTGATTTTTTCACCAATAATATTGAAGACCGCATTAGTAACAACTGACTTGCTAACACTTTCCAAATCTATCGTTTTGAGTTTTCTATTTTTATATTTTCCAGTGATTATATGCATTGAATAAATTATAATATTAATATTTGATAACTGGATGTTATCATATTTTAAAAAAATAATAAGTCAAGAAATCTTTGATATTTTTGTTATTAAATAATATTTTTATACATTTTGAGTATAATCGATTTATTATTTTTTGGTTAATTAGAAATGAGCTCAAAGAAAGGGAAAATAGTAAAATACACGGTCATTGGTCTCATACCAATACTGATAATAGTTTTTGTAGTTTTCTACATGACATTTAAAGACCCAAATTTTTATATTGATGAGATACCAGAGAATTTAAAAAAGAAAATTATTATGAATGGTGTTTGGAATCAGAGTTGCCCTGTGCCATTGAATAGATTAAAAATTGTGAATATAAAATACTATGATAAGAATGGAGTGATGAATAGAGACGGACAGTTTTTAGTGCTTGATGTTGTTTCAAATCATGCTCTTTCTGTTTTTAGAAAGCTTTACAAGAAAAAATTTTCTATTGAGAAGATAGACGATATATTAATTCATAAAAGTCATCAGGAATCAAGAATAGAGAATATTTCGATGGGTTTTATTTGCGATTCAAATGATGATAAATCTTTATTGTATAGTTATGGCATGGCTTTTGATATTAATCCTTTGTATAACCCAGCATTGAAGTATACAACGAATTCTGTTGATGGAAGCGTTTCAATCAAAGCTCCTGGTGTATCAAGAGGTTTCATAAATAGAGGTTTGAACTTTAGAATGAAAAATGAGGAGATAGCTAGTATTTTCCATGAAAATGGTTTTAGTAATTGGGGTGGAAATTGGATTGAAGATATGAATTGGCAATATTTTTCTGTTGATAAAAATGTTGCGAGTTTGCTTTTCTCCATGAGAGTTGAAGATGCTGAAAAGTTTTTTAACATGGTTGTAGATAATATCGAATTCATCGATAGATTCAAGAAAGACAATTTCACAACAGAGATTAAATATTTATATCAAAATAATGGGCGACAATTCTTAACAATTTTTGGAAGTAATGTGAAAAAGTTAAAAAATTTAAGTGATAGTCAGTTTTTTGATCTTTTGAGAAAAAAAATTAATAATTAAAAGAATATTACTTGTTTTTTTAATGTATTATATTAATATAATACAATTATAAGTATTAAAGTTAAAATAATTTAACTATTTTAGATAATGATATCTGTTTATAATTATTTTTTGCTAGAATAGTGGTAATTTGAGGAAAGAAAGTATGAAAGTTTTTTTAGAAAATTTTAAAATAGGGCTTGGACCCCTTATTCTTTCAGTGCTATTATTCAATTTATTTTTTGCAGCTGATCTCAGTGCTGAAAATTCTTTCAAGATTATCAACGTTATTCCTAGTGGCGATAATGTTGAGAACATTAATCAGATTGCTATTCAATTTAGTCGTCCGGTAATAGCTTTTGGAAGTAACAGTGAGGTGAATTTACCAATTAAGATTGAGCCTGGTATCGATTGCAAATGGCAGTGGGTGAATGTTGATTTAGCTATTTGTTATCTCAATCAAAGTGAGAAATTGAAGCTATCCACAAGTTATAAATTAAAAGTTGTAAATGGATTTAAAGCTTTTGATGGCGCGGAGTTTGTAGGAGAAAAGGAATTTCGTTTTTCAACACTGCACCCTGATATTTTAAATTGGTATATTAGATCATGGAAAAATCAAGGAAAGCCAGTGATACAAATTACCTTCAATCAGTTTGTTGATAAAAATAGTATTGAGAAGGTTTTATATTTTACTCCAGATGACGGAGGAGAAGGTGGGCAGGGTGTCAGGTACGGTGTTTCGTTGTTTGATGAGAAAAAACTACTTTCTGAATATGAGATAAAAAATTTAAGTGATGAGTTTTATTCTCTCTTTAAGAATGATAAAGAAAAGATTTTTGATAACTCGAGAAAGATTGTTTTTATTCAACCGACGCAGGATTTGCCAGCTGGAAAAAAGTTCAAATTAGTTTTGGATAATGGTCTGAAATCGATTCATGGTTCTGAATTGAACATGGGCGCAAGGGAGATTGTAAGTTTTAAAACTTTTGATAAGCCAGAGTTTTTAGGAATTAGATGTTCGAGTCACAGCAGTGGAAAGTATGAGGATATAACGATTTCTGTAAATAATATGGTTAATGATAGCAAGAAATGTTTGCCAAATAATGGTATTAATTTATTATTTTCTTCTCCAATCAAAAAAAGCGAAGCCTTAAAATATCTGAGATTTACACCAGAGCTAAGTCAGGATATTATTAATAATATTTATGATCAATTTGAAAATGCGGAAAATGTTCAGAAAGAGAAGGATTTTGGATATTATGTAAACTCAGAGAACGATTACCAAATTGGTCTTTTTGGAAATTTTAGAGCGAACCAAATATATAATGTTAAGTCAATTTCTAGAAAAAACGAGGATTTGCAAGAAAAAA
>JBIKUW010000059.1:0-7824 GCA_044347385.1 Rickettsiales bacterium | reverse complement strand
AAAATTTTAAGGTCTGATCTACTAAATCCTTATTTACTTTATGATTAGTAATGGCATTGTAATTTTTTGAATAATTCATCATACTGCTATACAAAGCATTAAAAGTATTTTTTATAATCGATAAATCTATATTACTCCTATTAAATAAATAAGCAGTTTTTACTATATTTAAAGCAACTTTTAATGCTGAATTGTAGAAATGATTTATAGAATTTCTTTCTATAACAAAATTATGATTATTTTGCGCCATCATGTTTTCTTAAGATAGATATTAAAAATATTTTATATTTATATTATTTACAAAAGATTTATTAAAATTTTCATCATCAATATATCAAATAATTTGTAATAATAAAATGTATCTGCAATAATAATTAAATCCTCAATGAATTTAGGGCTGTAATATGAAAAACAAAATTTTAAAACTTAAAGCAAAATACTCTCTATATGCAGGATCTATAACGTTATTAATGACATCATTATTCGCAATCTATAACTTGCTGAACAATAAATACCATTTTATGGACATATTTAAGTTCAAAGAAAGCTTCAATATTTTTGGCCATAAAATAACTCTACCAGCCACAAGGGATAATCTATTCAGTGCCTACATGGTGTCATTGTTGATTTTTATATCTTGGTTTGCATGTTGCCAAATCTATTATAAATACAAATATGAAAGAGATAAAATCAAAAATCCAAATATAGAACCTAAATCAATCTCAATAAAAAAACTTTTATCATGTTTCGCTCTAATACTTCTTTGCAGCACAATATTTTTCTTCTGCGATGAAATAATTCTGATGATGGAAACAGCGATGAAAGGTAGAATCGATCTATTTGCAGCATTAGCTTTCGGAATTATTCTTGCTGTAACATCAATCAACGTTCTTGTTGATATTAAAGAAAAAAAATTATTACCCATGTTTGATTTAGTATCAAAAAAACAAACTGCAGCAGCTGAAATCACAAATAAAAAAGAAAATAAAGAGAAAGATTTATCATTCTTTCAAAAATATAAATTAGTGATATTAAAATCATTATTAATAGCTGGAACTGCAGTTGTAATGCTAACTTCCGCATATTTGATCACTTTGATTGGTAAAAATTTACCAAAAATGACAGAACTAGAAGTCTCATTTAAAATTGGAGAAGATACAATCAAATTATTCAGCAATCACGAAAATGTTATGCTTCTAACATTCGCGGAATGTGCAATATTTTTAGTTATGTTCAATATATTCAATTGGTTAGAAAAAAAATACCGCAAAGATGAACAAAATACAAATAAAAATAAAGAAGAAAACAAAAATTCAAGCAAAATCTCCTCTGTTCTCAAAACCTTCGGATATGTATGCGCTACAACAATGGTTGCCAATATATCAATGAATATCACAAATTCAATCGGCAATTTGAACTCAGAAGCTGGAGGATATGCGTTTTGCACTGCTGCTCTTGTATTAGTTGCTATGTACTTCGCTGCATATACAATTTTTAATTTTTCAGAAAAAGAAAAAGTCAGTGAGAAATTATCAAGTAGCATAATTTCAGCAAATAAATCAAATGAATTAGAACAATCAGTCTAATATGTTCGTCATTCCAATGCTTTAATTTGTCATCCCAGTCCTGAAAAGGACGTGGGATCCATTGAAGTTTGAGAAATGTTCTTACGGATCCTACGTTTAATAAATTAAACTAGGATGACAAAACTATTTTTTATTATTCTAATAACTGATAAGATCCTACGTTCCTAACATGTACGGAACTATGATGAAGAGGGAATTTTCAAAGAAAATAAGAACCCACAAATTGGTTCTTACCTGAGAAAGTCCAGTGGACTTTCGGAAAGGATTGCCGACCACTTTAGTGTGTCGAATCAGCAATAAGTTAAGGGCAGCTGCCACCGATATTAATATTATAAAAGGATGACAATATGTGGTTGTTGTCATCCAAGGCGCGAGCTTGACAGCGCTGTGGAATCCCTTCAGAACATTTCTCAGAGCTAACAAGATCCTACGGGATAAATCCCTAGGATGACAATACAAGGCTGTTGTTTTCACAGTGCTTTTTAAATTTGTCATCCCAGTCCTCAAAAGGACGTTGGATCCTTTTAAGCATTAGAAGTGCTCTAACGTCATTTCAGACACTGGCGTGAAGTCCATTTAGTCATTTTCCGAATGCATTTTTCCAATAATTGATAAGATCCTACGCATTTCTCTGCGTGGCTTTGCCACCGAGTAATCTCAGATGATGAAAAAAGCCCCTGGAGTGTGCTTTTATATTGCCCGAAGGGTTTGAGAGATGGAATCTCTCAAATGTCTGTCACATTTGCAGGTGACTCTTTAGCTTTATGCTAGGATGACAAAGACGTTAATGTCATTCCAGTGTGGTAACACACGTGGGATCTTATGAGGTGTGAGAAATGTTCTGCTGAGATCCTATACCACTACACCAGCCCAAGATGATAAATCATCACAAATCTTTCCTAACTCGGCTGTTCATCCTTACTCAATGCATCCATCTCTTCTTCTTTTGCAACTATCTCCTTAGGTTTAAAGAAATTCAAAATCTTTTGAATGAAAATTACAAACAACCCATTTGCAGTAACATTACCAGTCGTAGCAACAGGATCAAAAACCATGTATACAGTTGTGATCAAGCCAGTCATCTCTGGAGTAAAGTGAAATACAGATTGTAGAACGCTCAATGTCACCATTATAGTTCCTCCAGGTATTCCAGCACCAGCAAATTTATTTAAAATAAAATATACACCAAAAATCGCAAACTCTGAAAAAGATGGTAATGGAAATCCAAATCCAGTCATAATAATTAGAGTCATCACAGGAATACAAATTGTATCACCAAGCATATGCAAGTTCATACTTATTGGAACTACACTATTTGCCAACACTGGGTCTTTAGTATTTTTCTCTGCAGCTTCAATTGATAGAGGTAAAGCAGCAGCACTAGACATCGTACTGAAAGCTGTAATCATCGCAGGGGCAACATTTCCAAAAATTTCTTTTAATCTTGTAAGTTTGAACCCAGCTGCAATTAAGAACCATAATAATAAATATAGTAGCAATAAACCTATCATGCTGAGTGAATTTGTTAATTGAGTTCTCAATAAATCAAATAATTCCCCTTCAACAAGTAATTTTAATAGAGAGCCAGCAATGAAAATTGGTAAAAATCTAATAAAAATCTTAGACATGAAGAACATTATCACTTTATTTGCTTTATTCGCAACTAATTCAACTTTCTTCAATGAAAATAACGAACAAGAAATACCAATAACCAAACCAATCACTAATGCAAACTTATTTTCAATTAATTGTGGTAAGTGGAGCTCAAAAGCTGCTTTTACAGGATCTGCCACTGATCCACTAATTGTAAATGGTGCGTTATGCATTCCCATAATCACACTTCCGCAGAAATATGAAATCATCAAATTTATAAAATTGGAAATACATATTGCGCCAAGAATAAATAATGCAAAACCAAATCCACCACGTGGTATTCGAGCAAATGCTGTACTAATTGCAGTGATAATCAAAAATGGCAACACGAAAACCAAAATCGCCCTAAGAGCTAAACTCGCCGCATAAACATATGATACGGTTTCACGAGATAGATGGTTGTACGAGAAAATACAAATAATAATAGCAATCAATATTTGAATAATAATCTTTTCTTTTATATATTTCAAAATATTTGCTATCATGTGCACAACCTATTTAAATAAAAAAAACTTATTCTACTTTAACAAATTTTTCTATAAAATACAACAAATTTTTTAATTAATGTTTAAATTTTTGTAACAAGGTAAATTTTCTTTTTAAATTCAGTGATAATAGTTAATATATTTATTAGAAATTCTAAATTAGCCCCTTTGAACTCCTTCAACTTTACCCTCGCCATCATACTCAACAACATTGGAAACTTCTCTTGACAATATCTTTGATTGTGCAATGAATTGCATGTTTTATTCCTACAACTAATCTAGCAAACTTCTCATGTCTAACATTTTCCTCTTTGTTACAAGTAAAATATTCATAAAAATCATCAAATAATTCTTCATTCAATCTCTGCTGCTCTTCTTCTGATAACACATTAACTTTATTTTCCATATATTTATTAACTTCTTAATTATATAAAATGCATTATAGATTGATTTGTTGAAGGGAGTCAAATTTTTGTTATTAAATAATTATATCGTTCTGAGCTTTTATATTGTTATCCTAGTATTTTTACACTGTCATCTCAGACTGCGGAGTAGGCGTGGGATCTTATCAGGATGGAGGAATATAAAAGTATTGTCATCCTATGGATTTATCCCGTAGGATCTTGTTAGCTCTGAGAAATGTTCTGAAGGGATTCTCGGCCTCACTACGAATTCTAAAGAATTTTTCGTTCCCCGAGTAACTCGTATGATGGATGAGGAAGTCCAGTGGACTTACGCAAGGGATTACCAACAACTTTAGTTGTTGAATAGTAATCAGTCCCCTGGAGTGGGCTTTTGGATTGCCCGAAGGGTTTGAGAGATGGAATCTCTCAAATGATCGCAACCTATGTTGCTCTCTCGTTGGCCACGGCGCTGTCAAGCTCGCGCCTGGAATGACAACAACTCTAGATTGTCATCCTTTTATGAAAGTTAAAAAGCACTGGAATGACAGATTAAAAGTATTGTCATCCTAGTTCCGTACATGTTAGGAACATAGGATCCTGTCAGGAATTAGGAATGAATGCATTTGGAAAGAACTTTTTAGGGATTCCACGTGCTAAAAGCACTGGGATGGCAGGTTTTTGTCTGGAATGACAATACTTTATTCTTTTAAAAAACAACCTAATCTCAATAATCACAACTATTTTATTAATTTATTATTCATCACAACATTACTACCAGCTATGCTCCTGTCACTCTCCACCCCACTATTACCCTCAAAAACACTATAACTAAAATCATTCCCAAGCAACAAAACATTCTGCATCTTCAACTTTGTAAATTCATCATTATAAAAAAGTGAACTATCAAAACGCACATCTATCAAACTGTTGCTTTCAAAAATACTATCTGAGCTATTCACACGATAAAACTCAGACAAATCTAAATTACTATTTCTAATCTGCACTTTATCCATATTCGTCACAGAGATCTTAATATTCTCCATATAGCAATTTTTAAATATACTGTTATTTAATTCTGAATTTTTAATCAAACTAGAAAATAAAACAACCTCATTAAATAAATTATTCAACATAATCCCTTCAACAGCATTCATTCTTGACATATCAGATTTTTCAAACATATTTCGAATAAACATTGAATTTTTGATAATCAGCTTGTTGAAATTATTAAAAGAAAATTCATTATCCTCAAACTTACTATTCATCACAGTGGAGGAATTGAAATTCACATTTTTAACCTTATTATTTCGAAAAGAAGTCTCGTAAAATACAGTATCTATAAAATTTCCATGCTCAATTGTGTTATCTTCAATAAATGAATTTTCAACTGAAACATTTACAAAATTTACAGAATTCATTCCAGCATTTGAAATTAAAATATTTGACATATAAGATTTGCCAAAATTTACATAATCCAACTTGCTATCTTTGAAAGATACAGATACCAAAATACTATTAGAAAAGTTCGCCCCAGTCAAATCAACGCCATCAAAATTCGCATTACGAATTGTTAAATTTGAAAAATCAGCCCCTCTCATCTCCTCATTTATCAACTTCCCGAATCTAATAATCTTATTATTTCGAGATCCAACCTGCAACAATCTCTTGATATTCTCTCTTGACGCTTCGCTACTAATATCACCATCTTCAGAAGAAAATGTAAAAAGTTTTGTCACTTTATCAATAAATATTTCTTTAAAACTTCTATTTTCTTCTTCTAGATTCTCTAATTGCTCATTCTTCTTCAAAATATCATTCTTCCTTAATATAATTTCCTCTTCAATCTCAGACGGAGCTTTGATTCCATTATTCTCACTACTACTATTTTGTGCATTATTTTCATTCCCACTTTCTGCAGAATAAGCGTTAGAACTACTAGTGTTATCATCAGCAATAGCATCATCATTTGCCATTCCATTCTTAATAGTTAACAAAATTAAAAAGAAAATCAGAAATTTTTTCATTATATTTTTAAAAAAAATGCAATAATATAATTATTTATATTAAAATATATGGCTATTATACTAGAGTATAAAGGTAAAAAACCAAAAATTGGTAAAAACGTTTTTCTTGCTGAAAATGCCGTTGTTATTGGAGATGTAGAAATCGGGAATAACGCAAATATTTGGTATGGATGCGTAATTCGTGCGGATGTGAATTATATTCGAATTGGTGAAAATACTAATGTTCAGGATGGAAGTGTCATTCATGTTGGAAGTAAAGACGGCCCAACAATTATAGGAAATAATGTTACAATCGGCCACATGTGTTTACTTCATGCATGCCATATCTCTAATAATGCTTTTATAGGAATGCATAGCACAATATTGGATTATGCAAAAATTGGTGAATATAGTTTGATTGGCGCAAAATCCTTGGTCACAATGAACAAAAACATTCCAGATTTTGAAATGTGGTACGGAAATCCAATCAAAAAACAAAAAGATATCGATGATGATTTAAAAAAAATGATTGATGAAAGATGGGGAGAGTATGTTAAGTTGGCTGGTGAGTATTTGAATAGTGTTAACAAAAATACTCAATTATAAAACATTAAGGTAGAAACATACCATCTGGTTCTTGAAAGTCTTTCAAACAAGGAGCCCCACTAGCAAAACATAAAGTTATAGGAACTAATGCTACTGCTGCGATTAGGGATACTATTGCTAAACCAATCAATAACCAATTACATAACGGGAGTGCATTCCAACTGAGCTTACTATCATGCAGTTTTTTCAATGCTTCAAAAGGTTTAGAGAAATTTTGCATTTGCTCAGTTTGCTTGTCAAGCGGAAGATCTTTACAAAATTTATTGTATAAATCAAATAATTTATATTGACTATCATGATTTATAGTTTTTAAAAATTCATTCAATGTCCCATCATTAATAGCTTTGATAAAATTTTGATTTTTAGCTATATTAGGAATTTGCTCCGATATCAGTTTCATGAAATTCTGATCTGAAAAAACATTAAAATCCATTCTATCAATCATAGAGTTGTTGAATTCAGAAATAATTGAACTAAAAAATTGATATGTCATTGCATCAAAGATCCAAGCATGAGTTGTACCTAAAATTGCTTTTGAGCATCTGCTATAACATAAAACTGCTTTATTTGCCAAATTAAATAAATCGAGAGCCCGATAGATAAAATTCCAAAAAAACCCGTGCATTTGCCCATACCACTAAAAACAGCCCTGATAGTTTTATTATCCTCTTTTTTAAATCCAGCATTAAAATCCTTCTCCAACTTATCACTCAATACCACCAATCCTCCAATACCATTTTCCCATCGCGAATCATACATCATATTAATCTCTTTAAATTAAATTATTAATAATATAAACTATATTCTAATAAATGTCTATCCATCTATAGAGATATTTTTGTCATTCCTCCATCCTCCTGAGATCCTACGTTCCTAACATGTACGGAACTAGGATGACAATGTGTTTTGTATTGTCATTCCAGTGCTTTAGCATGTGTAATTACTTCTCTCAGGTCATTCCACAATACCTGACAAAATCCTACGCATTTCTCTGTGTGGCTTTGCCACCGAGTAATCTCAGATGATGAAAAAAGCCCCTGGAGTGGGCTTTTGTATTGCCCGAAGGGTTTGAGAGATGGAATCTCTC
>JBIKUW010000049.1:0-8946 GCA_044347385.1 Rickettsiales bacterium | reverse complement strand
CAATATCTTTTAAAATGACAACTTGCGCTTTGTCATTCCTCCATCATTTCATTCACAATATTCTTTATATTCTTCACTTCCCCCAAAGATCGGAATAATAAAATATATTATGATTGAATTATAAATTGTAAGATCGAAAGACAAAAGCAGAAAATGAAGGAAAAATAGAGAGAATAATTTTTCTTTCAAAAACTATAGGCAGTGACTTAATTTTATATTAACAATGATAAAAATCTTTATCAATATATAAATTTTTGTTAATAGATTAAATAGGAGAATGTCACAGAAAAAAAATAAAGAAAGAAGAAGAACTGTAGAGAATTTAAAATTAGAAACTCAGATTTTAGAAGATCTAAGGACCCCATTTGAAAAAATTTTTCGCATGAGAGTTCCTTTTAGTAAGTTTCTAGAAAGAACAACGCATTTTACAGGAAGGCTTCATTCTGCTGCAGAAAAAGAAGGGGCGCATTCTGGTATTATATTTGTAATGGAACCAAAACATTTAGCAAACAGACATAATATATCTCGAGTAGACAGATTAATCGATCACTGTGCAAAGCAACATGGAGGCGATTGTTTTAAAGTTGGCCAGGTAATCATTGACTTTCCAGTAGATGGCTTGGAAGAAACATCTTATCTGTACGTTAACATAAGACACTCCCTTAATTGCGAACAACATAAATCAAGACTTCATTCTATACCAAATCCCACTATTGGAGGAAAGGTTTTTGGAACTCGTGGATTAATATTTGGAACTAATTTAACTGATATAATGAATAACCTACAAAATTCACCAGAACATCTTGTCATTACAAAATGCAATTTATGCAATCATTTCTTCATATGTGAAAACGAAAAAAATAGAACAGTAAGAGATTACTATAATGAGAATTTCAAGCCAGTAGATGCTAAATGTACATTTCAATTTAATCAAAATACATCAAAAAAATATTCTTTACCTTCAGGATGCTCTTTGACTCAAAATAATACTGGTTTAATATGCGCAGAAAGATCAAATGCAACATACATAGCTTCTGGACTTCAAGGATTTGCTGCTGTGAGTATTGCGCTTTCTTGTATAGCAAGATCAATATTTAAATATATTAATAAAAAAAATAGCGAAAAAATTGAAGACAAAGTAGTTACAATTTCAGGAAATCAAAGTAACAACAAAAATTCAGAAAGAAAAAATTTGATATATAAAGGTCATACACATTTATTAGAACATGATTCGCGTGAAGAAAAAAATATTGTATAATTTTTAAAGTATAGAAGCAAAATTGTCATTCTAATGCCTTTTAACTTGTTATTCCAGTCCTGTAAGGACGTGGCCAACGAGAGAGCAACATAGGTTGCGACATACGCGAGTTACTCGGGGAACGAAGAATTCTTTAGAATTCGTAGTAAGGCCGAGAATCCATAAAGCTCTTTTAAATGCATTACTAATTACTTATAAGATCCTACGTTCCTAACAGGTACGGAACTAGGATGAAGAGGGAATTTTCGAAGAAAACAATAACCCTAGAAATGGGTTATTGCCGATGCAAGGGCAGCTGCCACCGATGTTTAGTATATTTTCATCACTAATGACTCATAAGATCCTACCTCCTTTACAGGACTAGAATGATAAAGCCTTCATCAAGTACGTGGCTCTAGGATAGCGATGCTTTTTAGGACGATAGAGTTATTAACAAACAAGTGCATTCACAATGAGAAAAATTTTTATTAATATTTAAATTAATATTAATAAATTAAATAAAAACATGATAAAAAGAAGATCAACAAGAAAGTTAAAAACTACAACAAAAAATTTAGCTTTAGATATAATATTGCCAGCAACAACTTTGGAAGATCCAAGATCTGAAAGTGATAAAGCTCAGAATAAAGCGGTTTCAAATGAGAATTTCTTCAAAAAATTTGGATACTTTCCAACATCTCTACAAGATATCTCTGAGAAACAAGGAGTTCACACAAATATAATGTATGTATTTTTTGATTGGAGTTATGTTGACGATCATTCTAAATATGTGGCTTCTCAATATATACAAGATTTTGCAAATCATTGCTTGAAAACATATGGTGGCCCATGCTTCAAAATTGCGCCAGTTTTTGTACCGTATCCTGTTGAAGGATTTTATGATACCTTTTTTCTGTCTGTAACTATGAGACACTCGTTAAATTGTGAACAATATGAAAAAGAACGACCTTCAACAAAAGGACTAGTAGGAGGAAAATCTTTCATACTTCGTGGACCAATACATGACAACGATTTCAGAGCAAAAATGATTAATAGTATGAACAAAGCGCAACTAAATATAATAGTCACGCAATGCAAAAGAGGGAATCACTTTTTTATATGCGGAAATGAAAAAGATAGAGCAATGGGAAATTATTACAATGACAATTTCAAACCTCTAAGTAGTGGATGCAATTTTACATTTGATAACCATATGAAACCAAAATATTCAATTCCGGAAGGCTGCAAAGTAACTAGAAATGGAACATTCCTCGATTGCTCTCAACCTTCAGCTAACGATCGATTAGTAACAGCTTCACAAATTGCTACCTTTAGCCTTGGATTTTTAGTAATTGGATATGTTGGAAAAGCAATATATGATAAACGCATAAAAAATTCAGCGATTCTTTCCTCTGCTAGCTCTACAATTTCTAGATTTTATAATGCGATATCAGAATATTGTGGATTCTCAGGAAAAGATGATGCAATCAATGATGCTGTGAGTCAAAAACTTGTGATGCAGCAAAATACTATGCAACAAAGCTCTGAATCTAGATCTAATACCATGAGAGGTTAAAATTCTATAAAATCTCCTTATAAAACACTATAGATCATCACCCTTTAATTTTCCACTTTCAAAATCTTGAAATTCCCATCCATATTTCCCCTTTATCTCGGCTGCAATCTTTAGAACTTCAGGCTTTATTTGCTCTTGAGATAAGCCATCAGTTTTAACTTTCATCATTTCTCTGGCAATATCACATTGATCGCCAGACACATTTCCTTGTGATGGTAATGGCCTGTGTAATTTCACATGAAGTCCATTTTCAAGTTTAATTTTATAATTTAAGCCGGCAACCACTTGAGTCTTATATCCAACGCAACCACAATCAGAATTACATCCGCAATCCTTTGGCTGACCAAATCCACCTAACATAACTATACTCAAACATAAATAATATATCTTGATTGTATATATGTTAACTTATTGTCTGTAAGCATAAAAACCACAATTATGAATTCTTTTCTTCTTTGGAATTCTCATCATCTTTCTTTTCATCTTTACTATCTTCTTTTTTAGAATCAGATTTTTGATCTTCTTTACCTTCTACTTTTTTACTCTCTTCTTTCTTAACAAATCCCATTCCTTCCAAGATATTATTTCCTGCTTTTTTAACTGTGTCACTTGCTACTTCTTTTACCTTGTGCTTTGCTCCTTCAATTCCCTTAGAAGCAATACCCTTCATCACATCTAAAATACCTTCTTTAGATTCTTTTTTAGAATTTTCTTCAGATTCTTTTCTGAATCCTTCTATTTTTTCGATCTTTTCAGAAGCTTTTCCAACTATAATTTTCACTGATTCTATTAAACTATTAGTCACTTCTTCCATCTTCTCTTTTATATCTTTAATTGCTTCAGAAGCATTTTCAACTACTTTCTCAGCCTTCTCCTTTGCATCTTGAGCAGCTTTAGCGCTTGCATTTTCAAGATCTTTTTTCGCTTTATCTACTGATTCTTTTAATCCTCCAATTAAATCATTATTCATAATACTCCTCATTAAAATAATTTTCTTATTTTGTAAAATTCCCTTATCTTACAAAAATATGTTAATAAATTTATTTTGATTGAGGAAACACAAAATTAGATATCGTTTTGGGAATAAAAATTGTCATTCTAGTCGAATAAAATGAGGTATGGGATCCCTTGAGTCTTTTCCTGTCATTCTAGTTGAACGAAGTGAAACGTGGGATCCTTTGAGGTTTGAGAAATGTTCTGAAGGAATCCTACGGGATGAATCCCTAGGATGACAATCTAGAACTGTTGTCATTCCAGTCGAGTAAAACGAAGACGTGGAATCCTTACAGTCATTTCCGGATGCATTACTAATTCCTGACAAGATCTCACGCCTACTACGTAGTCTGAGATGACAAGACTTTTCATAATGACAAAAATCTGATAAGCAAAACATCAAAATCGTCAATAACAAATATTTTTCTCCATTGTTACGCATTTTTCATAGAAACATGTCTTTCCTCGCTTCCAGCAAAGATAAATTAATACTATTGTGAATTTTATTCAATAGAAAGAAAGAGAACTATGCAACGAGACTTTTTTTGCAATACATATGAGTTTAAGCTGGACAAGTTAGAGCATTTAGATAAAAAATCCAATAAATGTAGTTTTTCTGGATATGCGAGTCTTTTTAACGTGCTTGACCATCACAACGATGTAATATTACAAGGAACATTTCAAGACGTAGGCTTGAAAGAAAAATGTATTTTACTTTGGCAGCATGATTCAAGCAAACCAATAGGAAAAATTACAAATATCAAGGAAGATACAAAAGGTTTATATGTTAAGGGTGAATTGTGCCTTGGCATTAGACTTGCAAATGATGTTTATCACATGCTTAAGGATGATATTCTGAATAGTTTGTCGATTGGATATACTCCGATAGATTATGAGTATGGAATTCATGACAATGGATCAAAAGTAAGATTTATAAAATCTGCAAAATTATGGGAAGTAAGTCTTGTAACATTCCCAGCAAATGAAGGTGCAAAAATAACTAATATAAAAAATAATGGTTTTTATAATCAGTACCATGCAATGGAAAAAAATTGTGATGATAAAAATAATGATGAAGATGTTTATGAGAAATTAACATCATTGTTGATGAAAATGCTGAATAAATAGTTTTTATTGTCATCCTAGCCATATATCTGTTGGTGGCGTAGGATCTCATCAATCATTAGGAATGCATTTGAAAATGACTTTAAGGATTCCACGTCTCATTTTATTCGACTGGGATAACAAGTTAAAAAGCGCTGCAATGACAGTATGTATTTCACGTCTGCACCACACTGGAACAACAAATTATAAAATATGCTTTATTTTTCTTGCAAAATATAAAAAGATTAAATATACTAATGGTTCTTGTATTTGGAAGGATGGCCGAGTGGCTGAAGGCGCACGCTTGGAAAGCGTGTTTAGGTGCAAACTTAACGAGGGTTCGAATCCCTCTTCTTCCATTTTATTAAAAGTATCTTTCATTCATTTATGATTTTGTCTCAATAAAAAATTTGTTATATTTATTTAGATAATTAAATTTTTTTTAGAATGGTCGTTATAGAGTACGGTATATCATTTGGATCTGCACTAGCAATAGCAATTTCTTTTAATACAAACAGATCTGTGTTATGGGCAATTATACATGGAATCTTCTCGTGGTTTTATGTTATATATTATCTTGTTTCAAGAGGAGATTAGTTAGAAGGTAAATTTGCTAGTGTCATTCTCAGAGAAGAATGATCTGAAAAAATAGAATGACAATGTAAAGTTGTTCTCATTCCAGTTCCGTACCTGCTAGGAACGTGGAATCTGCTAATTATTTAGAAGTATATTAGCATTACTAATTCCTGATAAAATCTCACGCCTACTCCGTAGTCTGAGATGACAAGAACTATTGATGTCATCCCAGCGAAGCGTGGGATCCGGTGAATTTTGAGAAATGTCTTAATGAGGTCCTAAGCCACTAACAGGTACGTGGCTAGGATGACAAAGATGTAATTTAACAAATTCTTGAACCACAACAATTAATATGATATATTATTAAAATAATCCAAAAACTTAACATATGACTAGAATCAAAACTTTAGCAATATTATTTTTCCTACTGATAATTCAAAGTAATTTCGAATTGCATGCAAATAAAAAACCAGACGAGAAACAAATTAAAACACAAAAACTTTCAAATAAAAAAAATATCAAAACGCAAACTATCACAAAAACAAATATTGATTCAAAACCAAAAACACTACCTTCAGTTTTACAAAACTATCAGCAAGATAAAGAATTAGTTGAGAGTAATTATGCGTTAACGAAAAAAGGCCTTTGGAAACAAGCTATTAAACATAGCAATTCTCAGAATATGAAAAACTTCTTTGAAATGCTCGACTATTCAAAAATGAAAGATAAAAAAGACATGTATGATGATTTTTTAATCTATCAATTTTTATCACAAAAATATCCATCAATTCAAAATCCTAAAATCGAAGCATCTGTAAAAAAAGCCCGAGCGTACAGCACTTCTGAAAGCATCACTGATTATGCACCCTCCCCTACAAAATTATTATCACAACATAGCAAAGACCCGACAGTAATCAAACAACCATCCTTTCAAAAAAAAGTAAAAGAAGCTTGGCACACAAGAAAATTTATCAGTTCAACTGAAGAAAGACATTTCTTAGGGACTTTTGCCTCAATTTTAACGAAAGAAGATCACAATATTAGATTAGAGGAACTATTGTGGTCAGGAGATGCAACATCAGCGCAAAGAATTTTACATAAAGTTGATAATGCTACAAAATTAAAAGCAAAACGCAGATTAGACATTCAAAGCAGCCTTAGCGTAGATGAATTATTCAAAAAGTTAAATAAATTCACTCAAACCGAACATAGCAACCAGATTTTGCTTTTTGATGCCATAAACTGGTGTAAACAAAGAAAAATGCACGAAGAAATCTTCAAACTTTTAGAATTAATACCACTGAAAAATAGAGTTCAAAATAATCAATGGTGGGAACTTTTAAAACCAGAAATACGTGAACTAATCTCCTCAAACAATTTAACCCATCACAAATTAGCTTATAAAATTGCTAGCAACCATAGTCTATCAAATACAAAAATCGAATATGTTGAAGCGGAATTCCTTGCTGGATTCATAGCTTTTAACTTTTTAAAAGATTATGAAACTGCAGCAAAACACTTTTCAAACTCTCAAAATTTTGCAAAACAAGACTTTAGACAATCAAGAGCTGCATACTGGCTTGGAGCCTCTTATGAAAAAATAAATCACTCTTCAACAAAACATAAAAACAAAACAGGAGAAAAAAATTATGAATCTCTCTACAAACACGCTTATTCAAATGGGAGCAAGCATTTCGCAACGTTTTATGGTCAATTATGCTTGCATAAAACTGGAAATCTTAATGGTATAAAAAATAAATTAGTTCACGTTTCTGAAAACGATATTCAGCACACAATTTCTAATCCTCTTTTTAGTTACTATTATTATGGACTTCTTACAAACAATACAAATTTAGTAAAAAAGATTGCAAAAATTCTCACTCTCACTGCTAAATCTAAAAATGAAATTGCAGTTTTAGCTGGAATCGCAAATCACCTTCAAATGCCTAATATATCACTATATATTGGTAATATTGCGCTATATAATATGAACTTTTTAGTTTTAGAAGCTCTTTATCCAACTCCAAACTATAAACATATGAAATTCCACAAAGCCTTGAATCTATCTGTAATTAGAAGGGAAAGCAATTTTGAGAGTGGAACAATTAACGATGCAGGAACACGAGGAAAAGCGAATGGATTAATGCAAATTATACCAGCTGCTGGAATTGACATAGCAAAAACAATTGGCGTTGAATATGATCATCAAGCATTACTAAATCCACAAACAAACGTTCTTTTTGGGAATACATTTTTAAATCATTTAAACACCAAATTCAATAATTCAATTATTCTTACGGCTGCTGCTTACAACGGTGGAAGTGGAAGCGTAAACAAATGGATTAAGAAAATTGGCGATATCAATGATGGGAAAAATTTCAATAGCTTGGAAAGCAAGATATCCTGGATTGAACAAACTCCTTTCAGAGAAACAAGATATTATATGCAATCTATAATATCGAGTATGGTGATGTATAATGCAATCTTGCATCCTGAAAAAGATTTAGATGAATTTTTGAGGAATATAAATTAAAGTAAATTGTCATTTAAGTGCTTTTTAACTTGTCATCCCAGACAGATACTTGTTATCTGGCTTGGGATCTTCTAAGTCGCGAGAAATGTTCTGATGAGATCCATACGCCACTAACAGGTACGTGGCTAGGATGACAAAACCATGATTTTTCCTAGAAGAGAAATTGTTATTTAAGTGTTTTTTATTGTCATTCCAGTTGAACAAAGTGAAACGTGGGATCCCTTTAATCAAGAGGAATATTCTGCCGAGATCCTACGAGATGAATCCCTAGGATGACAAAGCCTTTAGGCATTGTGAATGCAAAATAATTGTCATCCCAGTCCTGTAATGACTTGGGATCCTTTGAGGTTTGAGAAATACATTCCTAATAATTGATGAGATCCTACGTTTAATAAATAAACTAGGATGACAATTTTTACACTCCTAATTACTGACAAGATCTCACGCCTATTCTGTAGTCTGAGATGAAGAGGGAATTTTCGAAGAAAATGAAAGCCCTGGTATGGGCTTTTACCGATGCAAGGGTAGCGCCACGATGGGAATTTTCGAAGAAAACAACAACCCTAGAAATGGGTTATTGCCGATGAAAGAGCAGCTGCCACCGATGTTTGATATATTTTTATCACTAATAACTGACAAGATCCTACACCACTGCGTGACTAGGATGACAATATAAATTTGTTTTCATCCCAATTTAATTTATTAAATTATAACAACATCATTCACATTACTCAATTAATCAATTCTTGTTAAGAAATAATTTGATTCTAGATGTTAATATATATCAATATAATCATAAATGAAAATTTTAATAACGGGTTTCACATGACAAAAGTATTAGTTTACCATTATGGAATATCATTCGGGACTGCTCTTGCTATCGCTATTTCATTCGTTACAAATCACTCAATACTATGGGCTATAATT
>JBIKUW010000015.1:0-17074 GCA_044347385.1 Rickettsiales bacterium | reverse complement strand
AAGCATTATTTTCAACTGCAGGCTCAACATCCTGAGAATCATCACGAATGCCAACTTCTTCATTAGGATATATATCTCCAACAACATTTTGATCTACATTCTCTATATTCTGCGAATTCTCTAGATTATTCTGCTCTTGACCAAACAAATTATCATTCGCCTCCGCAACTACATTGCTATCTAAATTACTCTGAACAACTCGCTCATCAGCACCTTGCGCAATATCTCCATCAACAGAAGATTCTTGAGAATCAACGTTATCATCCTCACTGTCATTCCAGTCATCGGAATTATCAGCAAGTCTTGCGTCTTTCCTAAGCTTTCCTAGTTGCTCTCCCAAGAAATCCATATTTAACTTTGCAGCAGAGCTATTATTAGTTCCTGCTGCAACATTACCGCTTACTGCGTTATTAACTTGATTCTTCACAGAATCAACATTCTTATTAACTACCGTATTATTATTCTGCAAATCCTGATTATCTCGATTTTCCTGAGCATTTATATTTGCATTATTTATATTATTTTGAACTGGAGCTATAAAACTTGCATTATTTCTGTTTGCTGCCTCGTTGTATTCTCTTTCAAATTCATCATCATCTTCGCTTTCTACAACATTATTCATTCTCTCGTTATTTCTCTGAGCCGCTGCATCAATCATCGCATCAGCTTGAGGGGTTTGAAATATTGCAGCATTATTGTTTTGCCTAACATTAGGAAATTGATTACTTCTCCTATTCTCATTTATTTGTGATTCTATATCATCAAGCGATCTATTCTGCTCTCCTCTCTGCATAATATCATTCATCAAAGCGCTATGAGCATTTACCTGCGCACTAGTTCCCCTATTTTGATTTATCTGCGATTCTATATTTTCAGCAGACCTTTCCTGCCCACCTCTTGCTCTAATCGCAGCTATAAGCTCAGCTTGCTGATCAACTTGCGCCTGACTTAAATCATTATTTTTAATGTTATTTTGAGCCGTATTAACTGTTTGTGGTTGTATCGGAGTTTGCGAGGACGTCGATGGCGAAGCTCCGGATTGATTAAAGAATGGTGGAGGCGGTGGTGGTGTAGGAATCGATGATTGTTGAGCATTTTGCTGTATTGCACCTCCCATAAATGAAGGAATTGGTGGAGGAGTTGGTATATTGTTCCCAGTTGACTGAGAAGTTGATTGAACGCCCCCCATGAATGGTGGTAGCGGAGGAGGCGGTGGTGGTGAAACTCCGCCAGCAGAACCACTGACAGATGTGCCTGCTTTGTTATTCTGCTGTGATGTAGGTGAAATATCAGTATCACCACCACTCACAAATGATGCATTACTATCAACCTGAACATTTCTACCTCTTAGCATAGAATTTAAAGCATTTAAACCTTCTGTGGAAAGTTTCTTTATAGCTGCGTTAGGCCTTGCATCGCCTGCCGTTATTGAATCTCCATCCTTCTCGCCTTCAAATAATACACTTCTACTAAATAAAAATTTTCTCATCATAAAACATCAACATACTACCATTTATATATTAATGCTATTATAAATTTATAAAAAATTTATTAAAAAATTTACGATATAGCTTTATAACTATCGAACATATTCTTTGTATCACGTCTCAATAAAAAGAAAGAAATGATATTTAGAATTAAAAAAATAATTGATAAATGATCCGCAATATCAACCCAACTATCAGTCTCTGGAAACAATCCAAAAAAAACACCAAACAACAAAACAATTCTAACAATCCAATCAGAAATAATTTCTCTGTACTTTATGATATGAACAAGAACAACTCTCGAATATATAGCTTCATTAAAAATAACAGAAATACCAAAAAACACCAGAAATATAGAAATTAGGTATGTAACATTAACTCCAAAAAAATTATAGTCCATATTGCCTGCTATAAAGAAAGCAACCCCTGTTACAACAACTAAGAACATCATGAAAAACGATTCAACTGTGTACATAACACTCGCTTTTACTAAATTTGTATCTTCATAAACAGAAGAATGCTCATCATCACCATCTTGATATTTCTTATAAATATATCTTGCAAATGAAATCACAAGACCGGAAACAACTCCTGGTAAAATTGCACTTGGATTCAAAATATCATCAAAAATCATTGCGATTGAATTCAAGGTTGCACCAGAATTCATAAATAGAAATAAAAACATAGCAAGCAAGTATACAACAATCATTGGGGTCACTATCTTATTATTAATCCTTAATGCAACTCTGAAATGATTAAACGAAACAACAAAAAATATTATAACTAGCCCAATGCTAAGAAACTTTATAATATCCTCATAGCTACTACCGCTCATGACAAAAATATTACCTATCTGCTCTATCTGAAATAATGTAGCACTGAAAAATGATATTAAGATCATCACAATTCCATATAATCCTATAAAAATACTAATCTTTTTTACAGTGCTATCATTCTTTATAAATTTAGAATATTTTGTAGCGACATATTGTAAAACACAAACAAAACAACTGCTGTTATCTCCGCTATTCTCAACATAATGACAATTTAGGATAATTTCACAAAGCTGTATAAACCCAATTAACAAAATTGTCAAACACATCCAAAAAATTGATCCTAAAGTGTTATAATTACGCAATAAAATTGCTATTTCGGAAACAGCTGCAATACTTACAGCGCCATATGATGAACAAATAAAATCCCTAAAATTATCATACTTCTGTTTTATCTTATCTCCTTTATTTATATTATACGCTGCAAATATACTCTGGGATATTGATTTAATGTTTTCTAATTTCAAAACGAATATTAGAAATAAATTAATCGCAATTAGCAACCAAAAAACAATTGGTATATTAAATATATCGAAATAGATAAAATTATACGATTTATATAAAATATTTCCTAAAAAATTTCCAGTTTCAAATGAAATTCTCTCTAGATCACCAACAACATTTGATCCATTATCAAAATAATTAGAAATCACATAGTCAGAAATATAAAAAATCTCCTGCGCACCAATAGTTATCACTATTGCTAAAAAAATTATCAGGAATATTTTCCAATTACCAGAATAATAGCCGGTTGACATACTTGCACCCCTAAAAATAAAACAATCCCCACAAGTCCCCCTTTTTAACAGGAGAAGCAGATATCACTTCCAGAGACGCTCATCACGCTTTTCGAAATGCTATCACAAAACAGTCTCAGAGTATCAAAATACTCAAAATCCAAAAATGTCTTGCAACGTATACCACTGCTGAACTTACAACCACGGCTACCATTACTTTTTATTCTTGCAATCTTAACACAAAATGTTAAGATTTGCAAATTTCTTAATTCATTTTAACTTTTTATTAAAAAATCAAAACCTGAAAAATAATTATAAATTATTTTCCCATTAATTCAATAGTTTTACCAAAGAATTTTCACTATTATTTTATTATATATAAATAAGTTTACTGAATATTAATATTGAAAAATAAAATGCGGAAGCAAAAAATTTTTAATTTATGTTATTCATTTGAAACAACAATTTTATCCACTAATTCATTTAAAACATTACCTGGATAAATCGCACTCTTCTTATTCTTCTTTATTTCAACAAAAAAATTATTCCACACATATGCAATATCTTTGTATTTCTTCAAAATATTAGCAACACCATGTGTCAAATATTTCATTTTTTTCACATCATCACAATCTTGTAATAATTTTGGTATTAGATTTGGCAATTCCTTCACGAATTCCGCAAAGTTGTCTTCGGTTTGCACATCAATATTCAATAATTTTATTACTAGCCAATTCACAAAATTTGAAAGCGTCTGGCAACGATCATAATCAACTCTCTTTTCTAAAAATTCCCTCTCCGATCTCGAAAGATCAAATTTTTCTGATAGAGATAGGCCAAAATCTGTTAAATAAACTCTTGTGCCATCTGTGATGAAATTCCCAAAATGTGCGTCAAAATGAATAAATCCTTTTGTTTTTAAAAAATCATAAATACAATTCACATCTTTCTCTAAAAGCTTTATCGCTTTTTCTATTCTATCATCGCCTTTATCAAACTCTATATTCAACCAATTCCATAACACATTAGGAATATATTCAAGAAAAATTACAACTTCCACTGAGGAAGAATTTATTTCTTGCAATCGCAGCAAAATTCCTGGCGAATCATTCCAAGTCTCTACTGTTTCTTTCAATTTTTTCACATCTTCTTCATTCATAGTTTTTACTTCATGAGTTGGTAAAATTCGCCAAGAATACATCATTGGAAAGTTTACGCATTCATTTGAAAGAACCCAATTCGTTGTCATAACATGAGATAGAAGTTCGCGCCAAGCTCCAAAACCAGTAGAACCAACTCCATATTGATAGCATAAAGGAAGGTCGAATAAATTAGCGGTTGACATAAAATGCTTCATTTCAAGATTTATCAATGGAACTTTTTTAACAAAAACTTTTTCACCACTAATATTTAATATAAATGATTTTCCACCAATTCCAGTATAATTATGCTCAGCTTCTTCTAAAAAAACAGATAATTTTGCATTATCTAATAAAGATAATTCAGTTGAAATTTTTGTATAATTTTTAATTCTTTGGCTTAATGTCATTTCACTTTCTATAAGAATAGAATATATTACACTTAAATTCAACTAACAACAAACTCAATCTTCACAAGACCATGACCATTTTCATCATTTGTAACAACCATCTTCCAATTATGGTCATCAAAAATTCTTTTCACAATTGCTAAACCCAAGCCACTACCCTTAACTTTTGTGCTAACATATGGCTCTGTAATTTTATCCAATAGCTCTTCAGGAAATCCAGGACCATTATCATTAATTTTCAAAATCAATATACCGCCTATGTATTTTAAATCAATATTGATTTCTTTATTTTCAATATCACTCATAGCTTCATAACTGTTTTTGAAAATATTCAACAATGCTCTATTTATCTGACTTTCATCACAATCTACAATTAACATTTCAACATTCTTAGTAAAAATATAATCAATATTGTTATCAAAATTACCGCTATTTATGGCATTTTGAATAATCGAAACAATATCATTTTTTTCAATAACTGCTTTTGGCATCTTGCCAAACTGAATAAACTCATCAATTATCATTGAGATATCATTTGTATGCCTCTTGATATTATTTATATATTTCAAAAATATTTCTATGTCTCTTTCATCATCAAGCATTCCTAAATATCTATCCTCTAACCTTTCAGCAGATAAAATAATTGGTGTTAAAGGATTTCTGATTTCATGAGTTATACGCTTTGCAACTTCAATCCAAAGTAAACTTTTTTGATATGCCAAATGTTCCGTAATATCGCTAAATGTAATAAGATAATTAATTTTATTATCATCAAAATTTACAATTGTGATTTTTAAAAGCAAACTCAAAGCATCAACACTAACTGTAAATTCTTCATTGAAATTCTCACGATTTAAAAAACTTTCTATCTTCTCAAAAAATTCCCTCTTGCGATCTTCATCCAAACTATTAACAACTGATATTGAAAATTGATTTTGCAATATAATTTTCTTACTTTCATCAAATAAAATCAATCCATCTGGTATCTGACGAATAATTGCTTCAATAAAATTACCTCTGGAAATAATCTCTCTCCTAGATTTATCAATCTCATTAGTCATTCTGTTGAATGAATCTATCAAATAATCAAGCTCTGCAATACTTGTTTTTTGAATTAATTGAACAGTCAAATCTCCATTTGCAATTGTTTGAGTAGCAGAAACAAAACTATTGATTGGGGTAACGAGCTTCCTGGTCAAAAATTTTGCTATAAATTTTGATGTAAATGTTAGAAGAACCAGCATAGCAATAAAAATTATCAAAAAGATATTCTGCAAATCATGAATTTTCTTTGTAAGAACGTTATAAGAACTCATAGCATCTTTAGTATCAGCAATATATTTTACAACTTTATCATCCATATATTTTCCTATAAGAAGGTATGTTGGATAAGAAAAATGATCTAATTCAACAATTGCACGAATTTTATTTGATCCCAAATTCTCAATTAAAACTGGTTTATTTATTCCAGCTGATTCAATTACACTATTCGATATGTAATCAAAATTCAATGAAAAACTAAATTCATTTTTTGCTAAAATTAAATTTTTACTAGGAATAAAAATTATTGCATCACTTAACTCTTTTAAGCTTGCATAGGTCTCAAGCAAATTTTTTAAAACATTTCTATCCGTCAGAACATCTGGTGCATTATTATGAATTGTTTCTGACAATGATATCGCATCAGCTAGAACTTTGGTTTTATATTCATCATAATACGTCTCAGCAACTTTTGAAGAATCATTCAAAACCCTTAAAATATTATTGTTAAAAATAGACGAAAAACTAACCCTAAAAAAAAGAATTGCATATATTAAACTGATGATCAATGGAACAACAATTGTCAGATTTACTATGTTAAGAACCTGATTCTGCAAGTTGTTTATTTTTTTTGATTGATCTCTAAAAAGCAAATATGCATAAAACACGAAAACCGCTATAAATAACGACAATGCGTAATAAGAGAAATTACTAGAAAAAACATATGAAAGATAATTTATAGTCATCAAAAATAATCTAATAATATTAATATATTTTCATCAAATTATTTTATCATCAAAATGGTAATATTGCTTATTATAATGCAGAATTGAATCTTCAATGTAAGAACTACATTTCAATTAAAAAGTTGAAATTATTGCAGGAATATAAGAAATTTTTTAAATTATTCTTAAAAATGGCGGGAGCGACGAGACTTGAACTCGCGACCTCTGGCGTGACAGGCTAGCGCTCTAACCAACTGAGCTACGCCCCCAACCATCAATGATTCTATTGATATTTATAAGAAAGTCAAGGGGTTTTTTATAAAAAAGATAGAAAAATTATTCTTTTCTTATAGATATATTGTTGTTTTATCTTTATCATCTTCTGTTTCAAGAACAGCATTTGGATCAACTTGTGCAAAAACATAACTTGTACCTTCGCGAGGAAAATAAGAACCTTCTGGAATCACAACTCCACCATCTGTTCCAATATTCAAAACGCTCACAGTTTCTAATATTGGAGGAACTTGTTGAACACTAGGACTATTATTAATAATTCCATTCAATATCTCAGACATTTTGTTAAATCCTATAATAAGACTTTTTATATTTTTGGTAAATGAAATCATATCTATTCCTGCAATACCTATAGCTTGGGAATTCATAATAGCTTCGGTTTTGATTTTCTTGACTATTTGATGCACCTCGGTCAATTTATCAAATGTATTTTCTGCTATCACAACATAATCATCAGCAAATCCTTGAATACCTCTCGCTATTGAATCCGGTTTTTTTATTAATATTGAAAGATCTATCTTCAGATTCTCACCATTAATATTTATCTACTGTTTCTGATTACTAGCATAAAATAACACTATTCCAACAATTATAAACCCCAAAACTCCTATTCCACCACATTGAAGTTTATTCAAACTTTTCAGTTAAAATAAGCATAACAGATGATGCGATGAGAAGTAGTCCTAAAGAAAAAATAGACCATGAAATGATATTTCTATTCTTTCTAAGAAAATTTTTATATTTCATTTTGCATCTCAAAACAATTAGATTTATCTAAACTTTCTAAGTCTTTAATTCTTAAATTATGTTGAAGATATGCTCTACATTCAATTGCAGATGTGATATGGAATGAACAATACTCATCAAAATACATACATTTCCCTCAATATAATAATATTACGGAAATATAAAGCAATTTTTAATATCTGTCAATAAATCTTAACAACTTTTAATATATAAATTAAAAAATTAATTCAATCTAAACCAATCTACTTTCAATCTCACTTTTAAAATGCCTAACTAAACCCTGTATTGGCCAAGCAGCTGCATCAGCTAAAGCACAAATAGTAAATCCTTCAATTTTTTTTGTCAAATCCAAAAGGTCTTGAACTTCAGACCTTTTAGCATTTCCTTCAGAAATACGCTTCAACATTCTCCACATCCAACCAGTACCTTCCCGACAAGGAGTACATTGCCCGCAAGACTCATGTTTATAAAAATACGCTAAATTCACGATAGCATCAACAATATCAGTTGATTTGTCCATTACAATTAAAGATGCAGTTCCAAGACTTGTTTCAACCGCTCTCAAACCATCAAAATCCATCAATGCTTCCTCACAAAGATTTTTTGGAATTAGTGGGGTTGATGAACCGCCAGGAATCACGCACAAAAGATTATCCCAACCTCCGATCACACCGCCAGCATATTTTTCAATCAATTCTTTCATCGGAATACCCATATTTTCCTCAACCGTGCAAGGAGTGTTAACATGCCCAGAAATACAGAACAATTTCTTACCTGTATTATTTGGCCTTCCAAATGATGCAAACCATTCAGCTCCTTTTCTCAAAATTGATGGAACACTTGCGATCGTCTCCACATTATTAATTGTTGTAGGCTCTCCATATAAACCTTTTGCTGCTGGGAATGGAGGTTTTAATCTTGGCAAACCACGCTTCCCTTCTAGTGATTCAAGCAATGCGCTCTCCTCACCACAAATATATGCCCCCGCCCCTCTATGAACGTAAACATCTAAATCATATCCTGTTCCTAGAATATTTTTTCCTAAAAATCCTTGACTATAGGCTTCTTCTATAGCTTTTTCTAAACTCATAGCTTCGTTATAAAATTCACCACGAACATAAACATATGCAGTAGTTGCGCGAATCGCGAAACTTCCGTATAAAATTCCCTCCACCAAAGTATGAGGGTCATTTCGCAATATATCTCTGTCCTTGCACGTTCCAGGCTCTGACTCATCAGCATTTACAACTAAATACGCCGGCATCGGACTTCCATCAGAATTCACGCGATTTTTTGGCATAAAACTCCATTTCATGCCAGTCGAGAATCCAGCACCACCTCTGCCTCGCAATCCAGATTTTTTTACCTCATCTATTATACTATCTTGCCCTCTAGATAATATATCTTTTACACCAGACCACTGGCCGCGTTTCTTCGCGGATTCAATATCCTTTCCTTCAAAACCATAAATATTTTTAAAAATCGTATCTTCATTAAACACGATATTTTTTAAAATTTTTGCCATTTTTAATTTATTCTTTATTTAAGTATTTATTATACATAAAAAAATAAATTTAAAAATACTATCAGTATTTCTTCCCAACTATACAATCCATCTAACAACAAAGACTGAGTATAGCCAATATTAGACGCAACACTCCGTTAAGAATAAAACAACTTTTTATACTGCCTCCTTCAATACTTGCGCATATTGAATAATGCTTCCCGTCATTCCTCCATTCTGATGAGATCCTACGCTCTTAGCGAGTACAGAGCTAGGATGAGACCACTTATTTTGCGGAAAAGAGAACCTGTCATTCCAGTGCTTTAGCACGTAAAACCCCTTCAGATCCTCCATAAATCTGATAAGATCCCACGCATTTCATGCTGGGATGACAATGTGGTTTTGTATTGTCATCCCAGTTGCGAGCCTGACAAGATCCAACGCCTACTTCGTAGTCTGGGATGACAGATCCTCTATCATTTTCTCACATTTTCACAATATTCTTTATATTCTTCACTTCCCCCAAAGATCGGAATAATAAATATATTATGATTGAATTATAAATTGTGAAATTGAAAGAAAAAAGCAGAAAATGAAGGAAAAATGATTTTTTAAATTATGATATAAATTGTTGAACAAATTCATGCACTTTTTTTGCATCCTTCACATCAAAATCTCCTATTTTCAAACGACGCAACGAAATTAAATGCGCTCCACTACCCAGAAATTTACCTAGATCATTTGCTATAGAGCGAATATAAGTCCCTTTGCTACATGAAATTATAAAATTAACATCTGGCATTTTAATATCTGCAATCTCAAAACTATAAACATTTACAATTCTTTTTGGAACTGCAACAATTTCACCTCTTCTAGCCTTTTTATATAAATGTTCACCTTGATGTCTAATTGCAGAATAAATTGGAGGAATCTGCTCGATCTCTCCAATAAACTTTTTTGCTCCATTTAAAATATCATTCTCACTAATGTGATTAAAATCAAAAATCTCATCAATCTGAGTGTCTAAATCAAAAGATGGAGTCGTTGCTCCAAATCTAATTGTTCCAGAATAAACTTTCTCCATGTCTTGAAATTCACTAATTCGTTTAGTAAATTTCCCTGTGCAAAGAATTAAAAGACCAGTAGCAAATGGATCAAGAGTTCCAGCATGACCAATTTTTATTCTCAATGGTTTAAATGAGCCACGAATCTTTGCCACCGCATCAAAAGATGTCCACCCTATCTCTTTATCAACCAACAAAATCTCTCCAGTTTCAAAATTGAAATTTTCGTTCATAAATGTAATACTATTCTATATAGTAAATTCTATAATATAAATGTTTGATTTTACAGAAAAATTTATAATAAATAAAAAAGTAGATCAGTTCAAAGTCATTCTCCTTCATGGCGATGATGAATATCAAATCAAATTTATTCTAAAAGATGTAAGAAAATACTTCAAAACAATACAACACATTGATAGTAAAAAATTAAATGATAGTGGTTTAATCGAAAATATACTCTTAACAAATGATATATTCTCAGAGAAAGAAGTTTATTTAATTGAGAAAATTGATGAAAAAAATCTAAAAAAATCCATCTCAACAATAGAAAAGTTTATAGACACCACGCAGAATATCTTAATCATCACATATCAAAATAAATTAAATTTTGCAATACAAAATCAGAGAATCCTTCCAATTCAGTGCAATTCACTTACTGAAAAAGAGAAATATAACTACATTACGCAAGAAATAAAAAATTATAAAATCAAGCTATCAGATGAACAAACAAAATTCCTATCTAATTTATTTAGAAAAGAAGATATACTTTCGATAAAAAACGAACTACATAAATTATATATATATTCGATTGAAAAAAATGAAATAACAAACTCAGAGATAGAAACTCTTTTTGACATTCCAAATCACGAAGAAATTAGAAGCCTGCTGCGAGCAATAATTTATAAAGATAAAAAAGCTTTTGAAATCTGCACTGTAATTATTGAAAATTATTCACCTGTTTTCCTAGTCAGATCAGTATATAACTATTTCTTCAGCCTACTAAAAGTTATGCTATTGATAAAAATCAAAAAACAAACATTTAGCGATGCAACAAAAACAATATATGGGGTCATAATAGATCATGATATTTTAAAGCTAAAATCACATTTAAGATATTTTAAAATTCCAATAATATCAAAAATATTGAAACATACTGTCAAAATTGAGATAGAAGTGAAAAGTAAACAACATCTGGCAAAATCTACTTGCATAAAATTCGTATATGACTTAATAAATAATTTTGTTCCAGAAAAAAATAATTAGATAATTTTTCTACTAAATTGATTCCGCATTTAAAGAAAGTTGTTCAAAATAACTTTAATCTTTATAAGGAAACAAAATGTCTACAATTATTTTATTAGAAAACGCATCATCAGAAAATGAGAACAAGATCGTATTCATGTACCCAACAGATGAAGATCGTGCAACTCTCACTATTCCGGAATCTTTTAAAACTGAATTTAATACTAATGGAAATGAATCATATAAAAAAAACTTTCTAGCAGAAGCTTATATAAACTCCGAAAATAAAGATGACTCTGTAATAGAGTTACAACTAACAGAAAACAAGATATACAAATTTATAGTAAAAGACAAAGCATCTACAAGAGTAATAAGGTTTCGTGATGAATTAAAAGAATACTTAAAAAACACATATGAATCCTCAATTCCAGAAATAAGACAAATTTGCCATGAAATAGAAAGTTTTATCATTCAGATATTAGTTTTGATAAAAGAACTTAATTCAAATCTCACCCTTGGAATTAACGATAATGATAGTATATACGATGATATCAAAGTAGAAGGTTTTTTGAAACAATTCGAAACTCAAATACCTTTATATGCTCTAATATATTCAAAATACATTGAACAACCATCTAAATACCACACGCAAAAAATTATCAACGAAACTGATGAGGAAAACTTATTAGAAATAAGAGATGAATATGAAGAAAAACTATACACCATTTATGATGATAACATAAATTATGTCTCAATAGATCACTATAGAATAGTAGACAGCATAGGAGGAAAATATGATTTTCTAAAATTTACATCTGATTTCCTTGATAATCTAAAATCTTTATTCTTGTCTGGAATCATCATAAAAATAGCAAGAAAAACACAGAATGGGGATAATGGAAATGGAGGTGGCGGATCAGGAACAATGACACAACAAGAGATTATAAATATACTAAAAGACGCATGTGTTTTAAATAATCCTGACTTTAAAAATTTTAAAGAACAAAATGAAATCGATTTAAATAGAAAAGCAGAGAGCGCAAGAGTTACATATATAGAAGAAGATATAAAAAGAATAAATAAAAAACTTGGATCTTTTGCTACAAATGAAACAATAGATGATATCAAAACAAGATTATCAGAGTATGATGTCGATGGAAAATTGAATTACGAAACATTTACAATCACTAACTATGCAAAAACTACCTATGTTAACGATAAATTATCAAAAAAAGCAGATATAGATGAATTAAATAAAAAACAAAACATAGATGATTGTTTTTTGAAAAAGGAAACATATAACAAGGAATGTATAGATAAAAAGTTCAAAGATATCACTGAAGCAATGAAATTGCTTGCCACGCAACAACACATTGATGGAATATTAGAAACTATTGAGAACATACAAACAAACATACAAACAATAAAAGACGATATAACAAAACATGACACAAGAATTACAATCCTAGAGAAAGATCACGTCACATTAGCAAACTTTCAAGAATTGCAAGGAATAATCGCAGGACACACAACTCAAATAACAAATATACAAAACAACATCGGAACACTTGGAGATCTAGAAGCTGTGAATAAACTCACTTCATTCTTTACCAGAAGAGGTGCTGATAATAAATTAATCATTGATGCGTACACAGCAACAACAATAGAATCTAATTTTCTCTCAATAAAAGACTTTAATAAGTTTCAAAATAATGAATTTAAAACTGTTGATAAAAGATCGCAAGATAATAAAGAAAGATTAGATGCATTACCAGATTTTACTTTATTACCAAAGGATTTGGGAGACATAACGTTTTTGACGAACGCTTTAGTAAAAAGAGATTCAATAAGCAATGATAGAATTTTGGATACTTACACAAAAGGAGGATCTGATAATAAATTTCATACAATTTCAGACTTTAACGATTTTATAAATGATAAATACAACATAACTGCGATCTTATCAACGTATAACAAGAATCGTATTGATAAGATCGAAGCGCAATTATTGAAAATAACAAATATTGATGACTTAGCAAAAAAAAGTGAATTACAAACAATTGGTATAATAAATATAAATGGCAATATTATTGAGAGCAATGTTTATCAAAAAAAGGAAACATACAGCAAAATTGACGCTGATGAAACATTTGCCTTCAAAAATGACGTTTATGACATAAATGCAATTAACGATATGTTTGAAAAACTTCCAGACTTTAATGGAATCAGCAACATAAATGAATTAGTATCAAAAAATGAACTAGAGGCGGAACAAATAGTAACAGTAAACGCTATAACAAAAAAAATAACAACAAATGTTTATACAAAAAAATATATTGATGATAATTTTGCTCTTAAGACAGATGTTGAAAAATTAGAAGATATAGTAGACAATTTAGACATCTCCGGACCATTAGCAGAATACGCAAAAATACAATCTTTAAAAGATGCTGAATTTTTAACTTTAGGAGCTACTTCTATAGATAAAAATACACGAAATGTTTATACAAAAGACGAAGCAGATAAAAAATTCATTTTAGATCCAGATAAAATCGAAGAACTGATTACAAATATAACAAATAATTTAATTACGAACCAAATTACAAACATTACGAATGGTATAGTCGGTGATTATGTAAAAATACAATCATTAAAAGATGCAAATTTCATTACTGGCGCAACAATAACTGATGCTACGAGAAATGTTTATACAAAATCCGAAACATATAGCAAGGATGACATTGATGATAAAATATCAGGTATTGGAGATCAAATTACAACTATCACAGGAAATATAACAAACATTACAAATGAAATATCAGGAGAATATGTAAAAGTTTCGGTTTTCAATCCTGTTAGTGCGCAAGTTACTACAAATAAAAATGATATATCTGATTTAAAAGATAAAATTACCTCTCTTCAAACAGGAATAATAGACACAAATGCAATTCAAAATTTAATCAATTCATCATTAAATAAATATGTTTTAATAACAACATTTAATCTAGTTAAAAAACAAGTAGATAAAAACACATCTGCAATTGAAGAATTAGAAGGTAAAATAAATAATTTAGACATCTCCGGATCATTAAAAGATTATGCTAAAATACAATCTTTGAAAGACGCAAATTTCATTACTGGCGCAACAATAACTGATGCTACGAGAAATGTTTATACAAAATCTGAAACATATAGCAAAAATGAGATTGATAGTAAAATATCAGGTATTGAAGATGAAATTACAAACATTACAAATGGAATATCAGGAGAATATGTAACAATTAAAACTTTTGAGCTCCTAGAGGGAAGAGTTAAAAAAAATGAAGATAGTATCTCTGATTTGCAAAATAAAATAAAGGATTTAGATATCACTGCATTACAAAATATAATAAATTCATTGCAAGGAATCAATGTTTCATCATTCATAACGAAGGATACGTTGAAGAATATTGAAATAATAAATATAAATGGAAATACAATTACAAGCAATGTTTATACGAAATTGGAAGTTGATAACCTTATATCAGCAAATAAACCAACAATAGATGCAGGAGATATCCAAGATATAGTGATTGGATCATTAAAAGATTATGCTAAAATACAGTCTTTAACAGATGCGGAATTTTTGACTTCGGGAGCTACTTCTATAAATAAAAATACAAGGAATGTTTATACAAAATCCGAAACATATAGCAAGGATGACATTGATGATAAAATATCAGGTATTGGAGATCAAATTACAACTATCACAGGAAATATAACAAACATTACAAATGGAATATCAGGAGAATATGTAAAAGTTTCGGTTTTCAATCCTGTTAGTGCGCAAGTTACTACAAATAAAAATGATATATCTGATTTAAAAGATAAAATAAACAGTATTGATACAACAGTATCAAATATAGACGTTTCAAAATTTGCACTTAAAACTGAAGTTTATAAAAAATCAGAAACATATAGCGCTTCAGAAGCTGATGGCAGGTTTGCTCTCAAAACCTCTATACCAGATACTACAATATTTGCTCTCAAATCAGATGCATACACTAAATCAGAATCTGATGATAGATTTGCACCAAAAGGATCAATTCCTGATATATCTTCATTTGCATCAAAAAACGATCTAAATACAATCGTTACAGCGATAAAAGACTTTACAAAAAATGAAACAAATGAAATTCAATATTTAATTTGTCTAATAAATGACTTATTACTCGACAAACCTTTAGGAAATTGCGTAAAAAATAAGTAGATAAAGAAAGATGAAATATGTATAATTAATCAAAATAATTATTAAATTAATTTATGATTTCATCTGACGCAATTGGTATTTTTGATAGTGGAGTTGGTGGATTAAATGTTCTAAAATTACTAGAGAATCAATTTCCAAATGAGAACTTCATTTACTTTGCTGATAATGCAAATTTACCATATGGAGATAAAACACAAGAAGAAATCATAGAATTTTCAGAAAATATAGTGAATTTTCTTATATCAAAAAAAGTAAAGTTAATTGTTGTTCCATGCAATACAAGTTCAGCTATTTCACTTGAAAAAATTAGAAAAAAAGTATCAATCCCGATAATTGATATTATAACTCCCATAACATGCGAGATATCAAAAAATTTCAAAAAAATTGCATTGATCGCAACACAAGGAACTGTTTCAAGTAACGCATATTTAAGAGAACTGAAGAAGTGCAATCCAGAAGTAGAACTGATGCAAATTCCATGCCCAAAACTTGTTCCAATTATTGAGAATAATAAAACTCACGAACCAGAAACAATTGATATTCTAAAAAACTATTTAAAGCCGATTATATATTGTGGAGAAATTGAAGCACTGATTTATGGATGCACTCACTACCAATATTTGCATGATAAAATACAAGATTTACTTCCAAAAAATATTCAAATACTCAATCCAGATGATTTTATATGCCATTTGGTAAAACCATATGCGACAAATAATAAAAAAAATAAAAAAGAAACTCAATACTATGCAAGTGGGTGCAAGGATCAATTTTTTCAAACTGGGAAGCTTTTTTATACAAATATGCAAATTGATAAAATAAAAAAACCGCAATATATAAAAAATCCTGATCTTTTAAAATCAAAAAATTTTCTAGAGAGCTTTCTACAAAACTTCTCGGTACTGTATTTCAACCAAATTGATAGCACAAATAACAAAGCAGCTAGACTTATCAAGAAAAAACAATTAAAAAAACAAACGATAATAATATCTGAATCACAAACTCATGGACGAGGAAAGGGAGATTCTAAATGGATATCATACAATCAGAATATTTCATTCACCCTACTCTATAAAATAGAGCAACAATTAAAAAGTTTTGAAAATTTCTCTTTAATTGTTGGCCTATCATTGCTCGAGACAATTAATGACAATAAAATTAAGAATCAGAATCTGAGCATAAAAATCAAATATCCGAATGATATTTTAATTGATAAAAAAAAAGTTGCTGGAATTTTAATTGATGTTCATAGAATGAATAATGAAAATTATATAGCAATTGGGATTGGAATTAATTGGGGTCACGCTCCACTTGAAATTTCAGGAAAGATTGAAGACATTATGCAAATATCAAAAAATGAATTCATCGTTAAATTAGTTCAAA
>JBIKUW010000014.1:0-17080 GCA_044347385.1 Rickettsiales bacterium | reverse complement strand
AAAGTTCTATAGTAGATAGTTTCTGATTTTTTAACTTCACCGTGAGATCTTTTAAGAACCTCTTCAGGACTCATTAAAGAAATCTTTATCCCATCAAAAACATTAGTAGACGAGACATTATTCATAACAGGATTAAAATTCATTCTTTATATACCAAAAAATTAAGCATTATTATCAGATTTTGTATCTCTTATAAAATCCATATTCAATCCAAGAGCCATTAACTCTTTTACAATCACATTAAATGACTCAGGAATACCAGAACCAGAAACATTATTGCCACGAACAATAGAATCATAAGCTGCGACACGACCCATTACATCATCTGATTTTACAGTCAACATCTCTTGCAATGTATATGCAGCACCATATGCCTGGAGCGCCCAACATTCCATCTCCCCAAATCTTTGTCCACCAAAATGAGAACGTCCTCCAAGCGGCTGTTGAGTTACCAAACTGTATGGCCCAATTGAACGAGCATGTATCTTATTATCAACAAGGTGGTGCAGCTTCAAAATATACATCACACCTACTGTCACCTTACGATGTAATTTCTCACCAGTTATTCCATCGTATAATTCGCATTGCCCAGACTCATCGCAACCACCAAGCTTCAATAATTCAGCAACTTCATGGTCCTTTTGCCCACTAAATACAGGAACATTAACAGATAAAACTTTCTGGTTCAAATTGTTTGCCATATCAATCAAGTCTTTTTCATCCATTGACTTAATTTTATCGACAACGTTCTGTTGGCGGTGATATACACTACAAAGGAGACTTTTTGACTGCTCAAACCATCCATCCTTTCTTTTTTTAATAAGATCAATAACTTTCCTATTAATTGAGAACACCGCCATACCAAGATGAACCTCAAGAACCTGACCTATATTCATACGGGATGGAATACCAAGAGGACTCAAAATAATATCGATTGGCGTACCATCAGCCATATATGGCATATCTTCAATGGGAGAAACTATTGAAACAACACCTTTATTACCATGACGCCCAGACATTTTGTCACCCGGTTGCAGCTTAGATTTAACAGCAATCATCACCTTCACAACTTTTAACACACCATGAGGTAAATTCACACCAAAACCCTCGGTCACATCATTAATCGCATCGGTATATTTCTTTTCCATCCTTGCAACAGCAGCAGAAAACAAAGCTCTTTTTTCTTCTAGCTCTTTTTCTTTCTTTTCAAAAACAAGCGCAGCTAGCTCTGAAGACTCCATTCCATTCAAAATATCTTCTTCAATAACAGATCCAATTAACTGGTAATGCTTCTTAGAGGCAGCTTTGATCTTACAATCAGAAACGTTCTCCAAAAGAATTTGAATATAATTCTTATTTAAAATTGACCTAACAGTTGTCATCTCACGCAATAAACTATCAATCACTTTGCGATCATTCATAGTTGTCACGTAATCTTTTTCCAGCCCAACTCTAGACAAAATTTTAATATCAGATATAACGCCTTGAACTCCAGGCGGCAAATATAAAGATGCATCAACCACATCAATAACACTTTCTCCGAAAACAGCTCTTAAAAGTTTCTCCTCTGGTATCGACGCCATATCTCCTTTTGGCATCACTTTACCTACCAATATATCACCAGGTTTAACCTCAGTACCAATTGGTATTAAACCGTTTTCATCTAATTTAGAAAGCAAATCTTCAGAAACATTAGGTATATCCCTTGTAATCTGCTCTTCACCAACTCTTGTATCGCGTACAACACATTCAAACTCTTCCAAATGCACAGATGTAAAAACATCCTCTCTAATAATTCTTTCAGAAACTATTATCGAATCTTCAAAATTATATCCATGCCAAGATAAAAATGCTATTAAAATATTATCGCCAAGCGCTAAACTACCATCTTTTGTACCAAAACCCTCTGAAATTACTTGATCCTTTGTAACTCTCTGATTTAATTTGACAATAGGAACCTGATTAATGCATGTATTATAATTCGACTTTCTAAATTTCTTTAGATGTATTATTTCAAGCTTGTCTGGATCTTCACCTTCTGTTTCATCATATTCAATAATAATTGAACTTGCATCAACAAATTTCACCACACCATCACGCTTTGCAAACATTGCGACTCCAGAATTATACGCTACCGCATCTTCCATCCCAGTACCAACAATTGGAGGTCTTGGTCTCAACAATGGAACTGCTTGTCGCTGCATATTTGCACCCATCAATGCCCTATTTGCATCGTCATTATCAAGGAAAGGAATTAAAGAAGCTGCAACTGAAACAGTCTGCTTTGACGACACATCAATATAGTCAACTTCTTCCGGAGATACGCTTACAAAATCTCCATACCTTCTACAACTTACTTTTTTATCAATTAATTTACGATTTTCATCAACTTTTGAGCTAATCTCTGCAATATTTTTGCCAATTTCTTCAAATGCACCTAAATATTCAATATTATCAGTAATTACGCCATCAATAACTCTTCTATATGGAGTTCTAATAAATCCATATTCATCAATCTTTGAATAAACAGCAAGACTGTTAATCAAACCAATGTTTGCACCCTCTGGAGTTTCAATCGGACAAATTCTACCATAATGTGTATAGTGAACGTCACGAACCTCAAAGCCAGCTCTATCTCTATTCAAACCACCAACACCTAAAGCAGAAATCCTTCTCTTATGAGTAACTTCAGACAAAGGATTTGTTTGATCCATAAACTGAGAGAACTGTGACAAAGTAAAAAACTCACGTATCGCAGAAGAAACAAATTTAGAGTACACTAAATCATAAGGCATCAGACCATCTAAATCAGATGAAGACATTTTGTCAACAGCATTTTTCACAAGCTTTGACATACTCATCTTAATTTGATTTTCTACGAGCTCTCCAACAAAACGAACCCTTCTATTACTCAAATGGTCAATATCATCAACATCTGAAAAACCATCTTTCACTCTTATTAATTCCTTAATAATTGCAATAATATCATTAACTGTTAATGTTAAGGATTTTTCTGAATTATCAAGGCCTAGTCTGCTGTTTAATTTAACACGACCAACAATTGATAAATCATACTTTTCTGGAACAAAGAACACATTTTGGAAAATATCAACTGCAACACCAATATCAATATTACTATCACTTCCTCTGAATATTCTACATATCTCAACTAATGAAGCCTCCCTAGTATTATTTTTGTCAGCTTTAATACTATCTAAAATATATGGATTATATAGGTAATAATCTATTAATAATAAGTGTATATCATTTACATTGGAGGACTTGCACTTATTTAAAATTTCATAAGTTGCTAAATCACCATATGAAGCAATTTTAGTTTCACCAGAATAAACATCTCTGGAAAAAGCAAAGTTTACTACCTTATTAACCTTAATAAGAAAATCTGCTTTTCCTTCGGAATCTAAGAATTCCTTAATTTTACGCATACTGCGCTTATCCAATCGAGTACCAATCGGTAAAATTAAATTTAAATTCTTATCATACAAATCAAAATTCAACTTTGAATCCATGAAAATTTTCTCATCAAAATGCAAAGTTATATATTGACTTTCGTCACTTTCACCAAAAAACATATTGTTGTAATTTATATTACAGCTAAATTCTTTGTAAAAAGTATTCAAAATATCTATTTTCGTTAAACCACATGCCATCAAAAGAGTTGGTAAAGGAATCTTACGCTTCTTATCAACTCTAAAATAGATAACATCTTTACCATCAAATTCAAGATCTAACCAAGAACCTCTTGAAGGTATCAAAGATGCTGAATACAGATATTTTCCATTACTGTGATTTTTCCCATCATCATGATCAAAAAACACACCAGGCGAACGGTGCATTTGTGAAATCACTACATACTCACAACCATTTATAAGAAAAGTTCCGTAATCATTCATCAATGGAATTTCTGCAAATAATATCCATTGCTCTCTAACTTCTTTTACAACTAAATCAATCTTTTCTTCAACTTTGCCATCAATCTCAACCTGATTTTTGATCTGATTGTAAATCGTCAAACGACATTTAACCTTGATATTTGCAGCTAATGTCATCGAATACATCATGCAAATACTGCTATCAGTCTTTTGATTCTCAATCATGCAATCTATGAACTCAAGGCAAGCTGTGCCAGAATGATTCGTTATAGGAGGGAAATTCTTGAATGTATTGATAAAACCATCCAATAAAGCCTTAAAAGACCTCTTCTGATCATCAATCATTCCGAGCAATTTCACACCATCATCATAGGCAAACTCGTGACCAAGCCTAATTTTATTATCCAATATCGATAAATTCATAACAAGAAATTAAAAAAGCAATATTTAAATCAACAAAAGCAAATCAACTTGAATGCGAGAACTACTTCATCACAGCAGTAGCGCCAGCATCAGTTAATTTTTTACAAATTTCTTCAGCTTCAGCTTTTGCACATCCAGCTTTTACAACACCGCATGCATCAACCAAATCTTTAGCTTCTTTTAAACCTAAACCAGTAATTTCACGAACAACTTTAATAACATTAATTTTTCCATCACCAGCAGCAGTCAAGCAAACATCAAATGAAGATTTTTCAGCAGCAGCTTCAGCAGGGGCAGCAGCTGCAGGAGCAGCTACAGCTACAGCAGTCGCAGCATTTTTATCAACACCAAGAGCTGGAGCTAATGTATCGATCAATTCGACAAAATCAGCAACAGACAAAGCCAATATAGAATCTACAATTTTACTTACTGTAGTCATACAAATACCTCAAATTTAATAAAATATAAAAAACATATGATTTTAACAGTTTTTACTTTTGTAATCAAGTATTTTCACTAAATCAAAGAAAGGATTGTTACAAATTTTCACCAAATTTCTCAATGGTGAACTCAACACACTAATTAAGCTACCATGCAAGCTTTGTAACGATGGTATGTTGGACAATTTTTTCACAACATCACCATCAATAAACCTACTATCAAGTATACCGCAAGATATGCTCAATTTAGTATTCGGATATCCTTTCTTTAAACTTTTAACAAAGTTATTAACAACTGAAATTAAAGAAAATATATCGTCCGAAAAAACCAACATATTAGATGTCTTCAATTTATCATCCATACTAGATTTAGAATCTTCACCACATGCAAGAGACACTAAACTATTTTTTGCGAACACGACCTTGCAATTACCTTTTTCAAATAACTCATCGCGAAATTTCTCAATTTGCTCATTAACAAAATGAGTATAAGTTACACAAAGAACAGCACTAGATGAATTTATATTCTGAGTAAGAATATCAAGTTTTTGAATTTTTTTCTGTCTACTTATTACCATATAAACCTCATTAAATAAAATCTAAATTTTCAACAAGCACAGACTTACCCATTGTTGATTTAATATATAATGACTTCACCACAGTTTTTGGATTAATAGCCTTCACCTGTGATAAAACATATTTTATAAATGCTACAACATTCTCATTAATATTTTCTGCATTCATACCAACAACGCCAACCCTAGATTGAACAATTCCAGTCTTCCCAGATTTGAAAAAGGCAACCTTGTTCTTCATATTATCAGCTGCACCTTCTATATTATCAGTCAATGTGCCAACTTTTGCATTTGGCATCAAACCTTTACCACCCAACTTACTAGCAATATCTCTAAGACCAGACATATATTGAACACTACTCATGTAAATTGCTTTAGTATCAATCGTACCAGATTTAATTTCCGCAATTATATCCTCATAACCAACTTTATCAACACCAGCTTTTGCAACTGATTCTCTTTGACTAGTCTTATCAGCAGGAATAAGAGCTATAACCTTTCTTTTTTTACCAGTATTATTAGGTAAAACAACTGAACCTCTTAAAACTTCATCTTTACCTAAAGCGCAATTCATAATAACTTCGATAGACTCTTCAAAATTACGCTTCTTTTCAGTTGAATTCAACAAAACATAATTTATCGCATCAGACAAAGTCACTGGAGATTTATCTCCTCCTTTTTCTAATTCAATATTCATATACAACACCTAAATTTAATTATTATTAATTATTTAACAATCATTCTCAACTTTTATACCCATAGAATTCGCAGTCCCAACAACTGTTTTCACAGCACTATCGAGAAGACGAGCGTTCATATCGGCCATTTTGAACTTTGCTATCTCAACTAAAACAGACTTTTTTACAGAAGAAACAGTCGATTTACCAGGAGTAGCACAACCTTTCTCTAATTTAATAGCCATTTTAATCAAGTTAGAAACAGAAGTATTCTTAATTTTTACTTCCCAATTTTTTGGATCGTAAATTCTCATCTTCACAAATAACTTTGCCTTAGCCCACTCATCGAGATTAATTATTGCAGACAATGCTGAATCCTTTAAAGTCTTTTTACGACCTTCAATAAATTCAACACTCGCTTTATTATAAAAATCACAAAAAGCTTTCATTTGAACTTGCTTTTGAGACAAAGTCGCCATAGAAGACCCAGGCGCGGCTTTATTAGGCTCAATCATAAATTTTACATTATGAGCACCAACTGTCGTATAACATTTTTCCACTAAATTCATAAAAACACCTAAAATCAATCTTCTTTTTTAATTTTTAATACATCAAGTTCTATTGAGACTTTGCGACCAACTATCTCAACATCAACGCACAATTTATCATTACTGTACATTTTTTTTATCACTCCACATAAATTTTTCAAAGGACCATCCATGATAATAACCTTCTCTCCAACATGATACACATTTTTAATCTCGTTGTAAAGTCTAGAGCTATCCATCATCTTCTCAAGATCACTTTTAGTCATTTTTTTATTTGTAAAAAAAGTAATTTTATGATTAATAGTACTTTTTGATCTAACAATTTTTCCATTATCATCATATTTTTTTGCTGTAAGATGAATTTTTGCCAATTGCACTTTGTTAATAACCTTTAACATTTGTGGCGTTAAATTTAAATGCATAGCAAAATAACCCATCATAACAGATGCATAACTATCTTTTGACTTTGCTTTATCAACAAACTTTGGTACAAAAAAATCGTCAATATCATCTAAACAATTTTCCTCCGTAGCGATACTTTTTATAAAATCCACAGCATAACTCTCCTTCCCAGGAAAAGTCTTTACCAAATACCAAGCAAAATTACTTTCCTTATCAAATACTTTATTCACAATATTTACAATAAAAATTATTCTAAACTTTTAAAAAATTAATTTAATTAATTTCAATGAAACTAAATCAAAACCTAGAAATATCAAAGAAAAAATTACAATTACACAAAAGACTAAAAATGATGTTGTAAAAACTTCTCTTAAACTTATCCACTTTATCTTCAAAAACTCATTTTTGATATCACGCAAATAATTTAAAATCATGAAATTACCAGAAAAATACAGGAATAGCAGGACTCGAACCCGCGGCACTCAGTTTTGGAGACTGATGTTCTACCACTGAACTATATTCCTAATTATAGACACTAAACTTTATCATCTTCTGAAACTTTTGTCAAGCTATCCTGTATGTTTGTTGGTACTTTTTCGTAAAAACCAAAAGTCATAGAGAAAGTAGCTCTTCCTTGAGTCATGCCACGCAAAGTTTGAATGTATCCAAACATCTCAGCTAATGGAACATCAGCTTTTATAATAACAGAGTTACCACCCTTTGATTCAGTATCAGTAATACAACCACGACGAGAACTCAAGCTACCAGCAATCGAACCCTGATAATCCATAGGGCTTGTCACTTCAACTTTCATAATAGGCTCCATCAAGAAGAATTTTTTCTCATTCTTCAATTTTTTCATAGCCTCTTTGAACCATTGACGAGCACAAGTCTCGAATGCTAAAACACTCGAATCCACATCATGATATGAACCATCATAAAGCTCAACCTCAATTCCAACAACAGGATATCCCGCAATTACACCATTTTTCATTGATTCAGCCAATCCTTTTTCAACACCAGGAATATATTCTTTTGGAATCGCACCACCAACAATTTTATTAATAAATTTCAAATCGTTGCTTTCAGTGTTCTTTCTAACTTTTGCCTTCATGTGCGCATATTGACCAGCGCCACCACTTTGCTTCTTATGAGTATATGGATGATCTAATTCAGCATCATCAGAAACAGTCTCACGATATGCAACTTGCGGACAACCTTGTTTAACCTCAGCTTTATGCTCACGCTTCAATCTATCCAACACAATTTCAAGATGCAATTCGCCCATACCACTAATAATAGTTTGACCACTTTCTTCATTGAATGCAAGACGAATCGAAGGATCTTCAGAAGCTAACTTACCCAAACCAATAGACATTTTATCTCTATCTTTTGTATCTTTTGGTTCAATAGCAACTGAAATTACTGGTTCTGGGAAAACAATTTTTTCAAGCAAAATACCAGTTTTCTTATCATCAACACACAAAGTATCACCAGTAGAAGTATCCTTCAAACCAATGAACGCTATAATCTCACCAGCAACAGCTTCCTTAACATCTTCGCGTTTATTTGCATGAATCAACACGATACGACCAATCCTTTCCTTTTTCATACTAGTACTGTTCAAAACTGTAGTACCAGAAGAAATTGAACCAGAATAAATTCTTGCAAAAGTTAAAATTCCATGAGGGTCAGTAATAACTTTGAAGGCCAACGCTGCAAAAGGCTCATCTTTTGTTCTTTTTCTCGTAATCGGTAAAGGCTCACCATCTTCATCAAATTCAGATAAAGAATATCCTTTTATATCAGGCAAATCAACAGGAGATGGTAAATAATCAACAACTGCATCAAGCAATTTTGTTACACCCTTATGTTTAAATGCAGTACCACAAACAACAGGGAAGAATTTCAAATGAATCGCTCCATAACGAATGGCTTTCTTAATCATTTCAGGAGTAATTTCATTCAACTTACCTTCAAGATACAAATCAGCTATTTCATCACTATGGTCAGACAAGATTTCAATCATCTCAATTCTTGCATGCTGTGCTTTCTTCATCAACTTTCTTGGTATTTTACCAGAAATAAAATCTTCATCATCTTCAAAACCTTCATCTAACTCAGAAAATAAAGCCTCTTTTACACAATCAGACGTATGATTCGTATCGTTATCATCACCAGTCCAATATATTGCCTTCATTTCCACTAAATCGATCACGCCACTAAATCTATCAGCTTCACCAATAGGTAATTGCAATGCTAAAGGAGTCACGCCTAATTTTTCTTTTATGCTATCAATACACATTTGGAAATCAGCACCTATTTTATCCATTTTATTAACAAAACAGATTCTAGGAACAGAATATTTATCAGCTTGACGCCATACAGTTTCAGTTTGCGGTTCAACACCGTTTGAACCATCGAAAACTGCAACAGCACCATCAAGAACACGTAAAGAACGCTCTACTTCAACAGTAAAATCAACGTGACCTGGAGTATCAATAATATTAATTTCAAAATTTTTCCACAAACAATGAGTAGCAGCGGACTGAATCGTGATACCACGCTCTTTTTCCTGCTCCATAAAGTCCATAGTTGCAGCTCCATCATGAACCTCCTGAACTTTATGAATTACACCAGTGTAAAATAAAATACGTTCAGTAGTTGTAGTTTTACCAGCATCAATATGCGCAGCAATACCAATATTTCTTACTTTTTCAATCGAATCTATTAAAGCCATCTTATTTAAATAAAAAATTACAAACAATAAATCACAACAACATATCAGCGATAAAACGCAAGATATTTTTTATCCTCAATCACAGTAAGTAAAATTAACAATAACAAACAAAATACAATCAAGGAATCATTAAATTAAAATTTTAAATGAGAGAAAGCTCTATTAGCCTCAACCATTTTCATCATATTTTCTTTTTTCTTGTAAGTACCGCCTTCAGATTTGCATGCAGCCATAATCTCATTAGCGAGACGCACAACCATTTCTTTTTCTTTGCGCTTTCTAGTTTCTTCAACAAACCATCTCATAGCTAGGGAATAAGATCTTTGAGTTCTTACATCAACCGGAATTTGGTAAGTCGCACCACCAATTCTTCTTGATCTAACTTCAACATGAGGTCTTATATTTTCAATAGCATTTAAAAAAATATCAAGCGGACTTTCATTCATCTCTTTTTGAATAATATCAAACGCTCCATAAACTATTTTTTCAGCAGTAGATTTTCTACCTTGTATCATCAAGCGATTGATAAATTTAAATAAATGACCATTGTTATAAACAGGGTCAAAACCAGTTCTAGCTTCACTGGCAAAAGATTTTTTTCTAGACATATATTAATTATAAATAAAGAACTATACTATTATTTTTTACCAACTGGAGCATTTTTCTTCGCACCATAACGCGAACGACCTTGTTTTCTTCCCTTCACACCTTGTGTATCCAAAGCACCACGTATAATGTGATATTTTACACCTGGTAAATCTTTTACACGACGTCCTTCAACCAATACCACAGAGTGCTCTTGCAGGTTATGACCTTCACCAGGTATATAAGCAACAATTTCACTACCATTAGTTAATTTTACGCGCGCTACTTTTCTCAATGCAGAGTTAGGTTTTTTAGGTGTACGAGTGTAAACTTTAATACAAACACCACGACGTTGAGGGCAAGCTGTCAAGGCAGGAGCCTTGTTCAATTTACGCTTTTTCTCGCGCGATTTTCTTACTAACTGATTAATTGTAGCCATAATTTTCTAAATTTATTAAGCAAAATATCCTATATAGATAACACCAAAACAATCTGATGTCAATAGGCAAAATACAAAAACCGCCCTATAGAAATTATTATTGTTTTACGATCAAATGCTTAATTTCATCCCAGAAAACCACCTTCTCACCATTCATCAACAATGAACCGTTGTCCAATTGAACAGCTTGAATTCCACCAGCAGGAACTTTTGCATCACCACACATCATTCCCAAAGGATTTCTTAATAATTTTACTGGTTTAACTTTTTGACCGTTAAACATATTCACAAGACTCTTACGATTTGTCTTGGCGTTTTTACTTACTTTAGCCATATTATATCCCCTCCAATATATTTATATTTTACTCCCATTATATCAGCAAAAAAATGAAAATACAAGCAATTAAAAATTAACTTAATAATTGCAGAAAAATTTTTATATTTTAATTTATATTTTATAGCTTAAATTCTATATTAATATTATATATAATAAATTAATATATAAAAAGCAAATAAATTCTTAATTTGTTAGAAAAAGTTTGAATAACAACAATTTTATATTTTCATCCCATGGCATCTATGGTATTGCCATCCTAGTTCTGAAATGGTGTGGGATTCCAGCAGAACAGAGTAATGTGATGGAAAATGACTGAACGGATTCCACGTACGATGCGCTGGAATGACAAGAACTTGTTGCTGGAATTACAAATTACACACTGCAATAACGATACTAAAATTATCTCATCATAATTATTTCCTATTATACCAATCAAATCAATCAACAAGAAGCAAATAATTTTTAAATCTAGACATTTACCAAATTTTAATATATAATAATTTTAAAAAATCTAAGGTATTCATATGAATCAAACAACATTCGCACAACAAGTAAAAACTACCCTTCTTGAGCAGGATTTGCTACAGCACCATTTTTATAAATTATGGAGCGCTGGTTTATTAAACCTAGATATCATCAAGGAATATGCAATTCAATATTACCATCAAGTTAAAAATTTTCCTCGCTATTTAAGCACAACTCACTCAATCACAGAAGATCTAGAATCTAGAAAAATATTACTAGAAAATCTATGCGACGAAGAAAACGATGATGCTGCAAGCGGCGTAGTCAATCATGTTCAACTATGGAAGAATTTTTGCACAGGAATGGGGTTGTCGGAAGCACAAATTGAGAATTCTGAAATTATGCCATCAACGCAAAATTTAATTGATACTTTCTACTCATTAAGCAAAACATCAACTGAATCTGGAATTGGCACTTTATACGCTCAAGAACACCAATATGCTAAAATCTCAGAAAGCAAAAGATGCGGTCTCAAAGAATTTTATAATATCGACAATCCAGAAACAGTAAAGTTTTTCTCAGTTCATGAAGTTGCTGACATCTGGCATGCTGAACAACTAGAAACATTGTTAAACAATGCTAGCGAAGAATCTCAATCCAAGATCTTAGAAGCTGGTAAAAAAGCAATGACTGCTTTGAATGGCTTCCTAGATGGAATGGTAGAAAGATTCAAGCTAAATGAAATTTCTTGCCACACTGCTTAACATTCAATTTCTAATCTTCTATCTTTTTGTAGATAGAAGATTTTTTTAAAGAAATTTTAGCTGGATTTTTTAGTCTAATCTTTAGTTATAACATTCACAATTTTGCCCAACATAATAATTGAATTACCTTCTAGAAAAGCACATCTACTAAACTTTTCAAAATCTTTATAACTTTCAACACATAATGGCTTTAAAGGAGTAAAAACAACTTCTGCCATCTCATTAGACTTAATGCTTATAGGATTCTCCATTTTTTGACCTCCAGTTTCTTTTCCAATTTTCCAATTAATTGCAGTAATTTTACAAGCAGAGTGTGCAGTACCAATAAAAACAATTGGCGTGTAACCAACTTTTATTTCTGTTGGACAATCAAAAATCTGAACTTGAGCAGTAAAACTGGCGCACTCTTTTGCTGGATTATTCTTAGGATCTGAAATAACAGAACCACGCTTTATAATCTCTAGGTTTTCCTTCGAAATACCCTTAAGATTTATACCAACAATATCGCCATGCACTGCCTTCTCTACCTTCTTATGGCACATCTCTACTGAAAACACTTTCGCTTTTTCATTACTTAAACCTGGCGCAGAAAATATAATCTCATCACCTGGCTTTATTACTCCGGACTCAACTCTACCAAATTCAATGTCACCAACTCCCTTAATTTTATACATATTAAGTAATGACATTCTCAAAGGTTTATCTACATTCCTTTCCGGTAAAGTAACTAATTTATCAAGAAAATCAAGAAAAGTCTCGACATGCGCTACGTTGCCATCCAGTCTTTTAACATCAACACCTTTCCACCATGGCATTTTCTCTGATTTTTTAATCAAATTATCTCCAATCCAGCCAGAAATTGGAATAAAAGCTACAGATGAATCTACAAACTCTTTCTTCCAACCACATTCCACCAACATTTTTTTAACTTCATCTCTAATTTCATTGAATCTTTCTTCTGAATATTTAGCAACATCGTTATCCATTTTATTTACAAGAACAACCAACTGCTTTATTCCCATAATATTAGCAATTCTCGCATGAGCCCTTGATTGACCTTGAATTTCACCAGCTTTACGATCACCCTTTACAATTGAAGTTGTAAAATTACCATCAGCTGGAATGACTAAAACACCAACATCAGCTTGTGAAACACCAGATATAAAATTTTTTATAAAATCTCTATGACCTGGTAAATCAATTGCAATATAATGATAATTTGGTGTAAAAAACTCTGCGTGACTTGCTGCAATTGTTACTCCACGCTCTCTTTCTTCTTTCAATTTATCCAAACGAAATGCAAATGCAAAGCTGCTTTTTCCAAGCCTGTCAGCTTCATTCCTTAATTTTTCCATCTCTCTTTCTGATATTCCACCTAATTCAAAAATCAACCTTCCAAGAATAGTTGATTTCCCAGAGTCTACATGACCCATCATTGCTATACTAATATTCGGTTTCTCATTTTCCGCCATATTTATTCCTTATTAATTTAAATAATAAGAATTTATAATATTAATTTGTTAGTCGGAAGCAAAATTAAGAATCTGAGTCTCCAAACAAAAAATCTTTCCTCACAGACTGTGGCTTTTATTTAGCTTTCTTAGAATTAGGATCTTTCTTTGTAACTGATTTTATAACTCCAACTGCTACTGTCATTCCCATATCTCTAATTACAAATCTTCCTAAAGGCGGATATTCAGAAAAACTCTCAACACATAGTGGCTTTATAGGAGTACATTTAGCAATTGCTGCGTCACCTGTTTTAACAAATTGCGGATTATATTCTAAAATTGTACCAGTTCTTTTATCAATTTTTTCCAACAACTCTATTTTACAAGCAACATGTGCAGTATGAATATGGAAAACAGGAGTATATCCACTTTGTATTTGATTAGGATGATTCAGAATAATTATTTGAGCAGTAAAACTATCACACTCTTTCGCTGGATCAGTTTTAGAGTCAGAAGCAACAAATCCACGCTTCAGGTCTTTCTGAGAAACGCCTTTCACATTGAAACCTACAAGATCACCTGGCTCACCCTGTAGCAATGATTCATGCATTTTCTCAACTGACTTTACTTCAGTAGAAATATTTGATGGAGCAAATGTAATACTCATTCCAGATTTTATAACACCAGTTGCAACTTTACCAAGAGGAACAGTTCCAATTCCACCGATTTTATAAGAATCTAGCAACGGGATTCTCAATGGTTTATCCATTGGTCTATTAGGAGGGATAATCGCATCAATAGCTTCTAATAATATTTGACCTTTGTGCCATCCCATATTAACTGACCTTTCAATCAAATTATCTCCATTCCAACCAGAAACTGGAATAAATGGTATTTTTTCCGGATTATAACCAACTCTTTTCAAATAATCTGATAATTCTTTTTTTATCTCATTAAACCTAGCTTCTGAATAATTAACACTCTTGTCATCCATTTTATTCACAACAACAATTAATTGCTTAACTCCCATAGAAAATGCAATTAACGCATGCTCTCTAGTTTGAGCATCTTTTGATATTCCAGCTTCAAATTCCCCTTGCCCAGCAGCAATAACCAAAATCCCAACATCAGCCTGAGAAATACCTGCAGTAAAATTTTTTATAAAATCCCTATGACCTGGTAAATCTGTTCCAACAATAATATATTTCGGTGTTTCAAACTTCCAATAAGCAATATCTATTGTTATTCCTCTTTCACGCTCTTGCTTTGTTTTATCTAAAACCCAAGCATATTTAAAACTTCCCTTACCCATCTCATTTGCTTCTTTTTCATATTTCTCAATAATTCTTTTATCAACTCCACCACATTTGTAAATCAAGTGCCCAAGCAAAGTTGATTTTCCAGAGTCTACATGACCCATCATCGCGATATAAATACCTGTTTTTTCTTTCCTCACACTTTTACCTACTAAATTAATTAATAAGAATTTATAATATTAATTTATTAGTCGGAAGCAAGAAAAGTTTGTTATTTATTTTTCTTTTTATGGGTCATTAATTCCTTATGAGATCCATATACCATTCCGTGGGGCTAGGATGACAACACAAAATTGTTGTCATTCCAGTATTTCTAACTTGTCATCCCAGTGCTTTAGCACGTGGCCAACGAGAGAGCAACGTGTGTTGCGACATTCGAGTTACTCGGGGAACGAAGAATTCTTTAGAATTCGTAGTGAGGCCGAGAATCATTACAGGTCATTCCTCAAACCTCATAAAATCTCACGCATTTCTCTGTGTGGCTTTGCCACCGAGTAAGCTCATATGTCGCCCCATTGAAAAGAAACTCTTTCGCTTTCATGCTAGAACGACAATACTTTTTAGGATGACAAAAACAAACAAATTAACATTTTTCTCCTGTTTCAGGATCAAATTTAGCCCCAGCAGGACAAGTTGAATTACCAGAAGGACTAGCTCCTGATGCAATTCCAACTGTACTACCCCTAAAGCCTTTTGGGCCAAATAAACTTGAATAACACAATTTACAATAAACTTCACCAATACTCTTTTCTGACACATAAGTTATAAATTCAAGCTTTTTATTACATAGTTTGCATTTAAAACATGAATTGTGCCAAGATCTCCCATCAACTTTTAGTGACTCTGCATCATAGACTATTTTACCACATCCTGGGCATTTTCCAGAACCTCCACTCATACCAACACCATTCATCAACTATCTACAAAAATCTTATCCTTATAATAATAAAGTCGGAAGCAAAAAAATTCATTTTATTATCAAAAAAGAGTAAATTAACTAATGGCCCTAAATCATTAACTTTAAATAGTAAAATAAATCCTAATACAACTTTAATCACATAAGGAATCACTTAAATAAATATGAAAATTTAACATCAGATTACAACTATGACTATATTTGTGTTAATTGTTTACATATCATTTGATATAATAAAAAAAACTTGATATAAAAACTCTCCATTTATGCGAAGAAAATTTGTACTTAATCCAAAAGAATTTATACCAAGTATTTTACTAATACCGATCTTCTTATATTTTTTATACTTTATAATAAATGGGCCGAACGGTTTCCTAAATATGATAAAGTTAAATAGCGAATTAAATAGTCTAAAAAAAGAATATAATCTCTTAGAAAAAGAGAAAAACTTTTTAAAGATTAAAAACAAAGGGCTATATCTTGCTACTTTAGATCTAGATATATTAGAAGAGGAATCAAAAAAACTCGGATATGTGGATAATAATGAAATTATTGTTTTAATTAATAATGAGTAACTATATGAGTGAATACATGGATAATATTAATATGTATAGAAAGTGCGTTGGTGCGATGATTATCAACGAGAATAATGAAGTCCTACTATGCGAAAGAATTGATTCCCCTAATTCCTGGCAAATGCCACAAGGAGGAGTTGATGACAACGAGGAAGACCGAATCGCCATCATGCGCGAAATCTCCGAAGAAGTTGGAATCCCACCAGAACTTCTGGAAATCATCGCTTGCATGCCAAGACCGACTCAATACAAGGTCCCATCATCAAAACTTCCACAATCCTGGAACAATGAGTTCATAGGGCAGGAAATTTTATTTTTCCTTATTAAATTTAGTGGTAATGATAGCCACATAAATTTAAACAACTCGCCTCACCCAGAATTTAAGAAATTTGGCTGGTTCAATCTTGAGGACGTACCAAGCAAGGCAATTGACTTCAAACAAAAACTATACGCGCAGATAGTATCAGAGTTTGAGGTCTTCATCAGAATTTTCAATGATTTCCACAAAATATACAATCCGAACGTTACTATCAG
>JBIKUW010000022.1:0-15519 GCA_044347385.1 Rickettsiales bacterium | reverse complement strand
ATTATAAATAACTATATCGTTAATTATAATAACGATTTAAATAACACATCTCTTGATAAGAGTGATGTAGCGAGGAGTTTCAATAAACTCATTAGGAGTAAAAAAGAATCATGGGTTAGAAATGTGACAAACTTGTGTTTGTCAGTCGGCGTTAAGAAAATTGAAGGCTATGATATCAAGGATTTGGAAATTAATGGACGTGTTGTGAAGCAGGGCTATATTTCAAATTTGTATGATAAAGTTTTATCAAGAAAGAGAGGCGGAGAATTAAAGCATAGTTTAGCTGATATTCATGTTGAGTTGGATAAGGTATTGAACGCTCTAAAAGATAAAATGAAAGATGATTTGTTATATAAATACAATGTTAATACAGAGCTATTACTAACACTATCTTTTGAAAATAATCTACCTGAATTGAGTATTACTGAACAGTCAGCTTTAATTGCAGGATTAAATAATAATTATCAAGATTTTGCTCCTGATACAAAACTTTTTAATAGTGAAAGAATTTTTAAATATCGTGGTAAGAAAAGCACTCTTAAAGATTTGAATAATACTGAAGTTGTTATGAGATCTGATGCTAAAAGTAATTCAAAAGTTTTGTTTATGACTGATGATGCTAGTTGTGATATTGCAAAGCTTATGAATTCTGATAGTATGCGGACTTCAAATTTAAAAGTTTTATCTAATAGTAAAGATAACAATAGGGCTATTGAGGTTTTTAGTGTTATTCGTCAACCTGATGGAAATGTGCATTGTTTTACTGCAGAAGCTTTTAGAAATAATACGGTGATGAATCTGGATAACTTTATTAGTAAGAAAAAGGGTGGTGCGAGAATTGGTTTGGTTGAAGTGAAAGATGGTACTACCGGCGCTATTTCGTATAAAGTTGGTTTGATTTGTGATGATGTTAATAATATAGCTAAAAATTTAGATAAAATAAAAGAGCAGTACGGTAATAGAAAGTTTGCTGGACCAGACGGAAATGTATTCAATGTTAGTCAGTTGATTGATGATTTTAGGAGAGATATTGCAAATCCTAATATTAATCATCAGAAAGATTTGCCTATAAAAGAGAAAGAGGGAAGTTTATTGATTCATAGAGTTGGGAAGTTTGGTGAAAAAGTCTCAGAAAAATTAACTGATACTGGTGGAAAAGTTATGAATGGCATAGGAGATGCTGTAAAGGGTACTAAAAAATTTGGTGATAAGTTAGCAACGAAAATTGAAGATAAAGCGAAAGGTTTTCTATATAACCTTAAGAAGAATAAATATAAGGATGATTCTAGAAGTGGCATTGAAATGAAATAAATCTTCATTTCTTCTTTAATCTATGTTAGTATGTTGTTAATATTAATATAGATTTTAAAATTCATGAATAATCAAAATAATTTATATATTTACGGAAAGCATAGTGTTCTTCAAGCTTTGGAAAATCCAAAAAGGGGTTGTATAATTTTATATTGCACTAGAAACATTTTAGAAGAGTTGAAGGATTTACTTGAAACTCCTAAAATTAAGAAAAAAAGAATAACAGTGAAAATTGTTGAAAGAAAATTTTTGGATAACATGATCGGGGATGATAAGAACCATCAAGGTATTTGTTTGCTTGCAAAAAAACTTGATGAAATCTCGATTTACGATTTTTTTCATAAAATTAAAAGAAAAGAGAAGGTGACAATTGCATGTTTGGATCAAGTTGTTGATCCGCATAATATTGGTGCGATTTTGAGAAATGCAGCTGCTTTTGGAATTGATGGAGTGATTATGACTCGTCATCATAGCCCTGAAGAGAGTGGTGTGATTGCAAAAATTGCTTCTGGTGCATTGGATATTGTTCCAATTATAACGGTTACAAATCTTGCTAGTACAATTGATCTGCTGAAAAAAGAAGATTTTTGTTGTTATGGCATGACTCTGAATCATAAGGATAAGGAGGTGATTAATAGTGTTAAATTTCATGATCGTTCCGCGATTATTTTTGGTGCAGAGCATAGTGGTTTACGTCGTTTGACGAACGATAAAATTGACAAAGCGATTTACATTCCAATTCAAAATATTGATTCGTTGAATGTTTCAAGTAGTTCGTCGATTGCATTTTTTTATGCATCTATTATTTAATTTAAAATTATACAGACCGCAGAAAAATATTAGGTATTGTTGTAGGAAGTATTTCAACAGGTGTGGCTGAGTTATTTAGTATTATTTGTATTAAGAGGCATATTAATAATAGAAAGAGGAAGAAAAGAATGAGAATGCTGCGTGATATACTTGATAGGAATAGGTACTTTACATTTGTTTTGTGATAAATATTTATGAAGTGTAAGCTAAATTCACATTAATTAATCTTCATTCTTGCGTCATAAAAAAAATTCTGTTAAAATTTCATGAATTATTTCATTTATTTAAAATGATAAAAAATATTACTATGGTGAATAGCAGAAGAGTTGTTGTAACTGGTGTTGGTTTAGCAACTGCTTTTGGAGATAATTTAGATTATGTTTGGTCGAAATTAACTGATGGTGAATCCGCTGTTAAGAGAATTTCAGGCTTTGATGCAAGTGAGCTTGGATGTAAGATTGCTGCTGAGATTCAAATAGGAGAATGTCCAGGTCAGATAGATCTTTCGAAATATCTGGATAATCAAACTCAGAAATTTGATAGATTTATTCATTGGGGCATCGTCGCTGCAATGCAGGCAATGGACAACTCAGGGTTGCCACAATATTTTGAAAAAAGAAAGAAAGATCACAAATCTCATAGTTGTAAAAAAGAATACAGGATTCCTTATCAAGAATTGCTTGAAACTTCTGGCGTGATAATCGGATCTGGTATAGGAGGATTAGGTTTGATAGAGAAGACTGTTTTAGAGATGGACAAAAAGACTAAAGAAAATGCCGCAAATGGAAAAGTACAAAATCCTCTTAGAAATCCATTTTTTATTGTTGGTGCTTTGATTAATACAATTTCTGGTGTGATTTCTCAAAAATATGGCTTGAAAGGACCAAATCAATCTGCTGTTACAGCTTGTGCAACTGGTGCGCACGCAATAGCTGATGCTGCGAGGTTAATTGCGGTTGGAGATTCAAATATAATGGTTTGTGGTGGTTCAGAAGGGGTGATATGTAAGACTGCTATTGCTGGATTTGACGCTATGCGCGCACTTTCTAGGCAAAATGATAATCCAGAGAAGGCATCTTGTCCTTGGAATAATAATAGGGATGGGTTTGTTATGGGCGAGGGTGCTGGTGTTTTGATACTTGAGGAATATCAGCATGCGATAGATAGAGGTGCTAAAATTTACGCTGAAATTATTGGTTGTGGCACATCTGGGGATGCTTATCATTTATCTGCGCCGCATCCAGAAGGTGATGGTGGAATGAGGGCGATGAGAATGGCAATGAGAAATGCGATGATTGATATTTCCGAGATTGATTATATGAATGCTCATGGAACATCAACACCTCTTGGGGATATGATTGAGTTGAGAGCAATTCGTAGATTATATAACTCTGATTTAAATGCTTTAAAGAAACTTTCTATATCTTCAACAAAATCATCAATTGGGCATTTGCTTGGTGCTGCTGGTGCTGTTGAAGCAATTTTTGCGATTATGGCGATGAATAAGGGAGAGATTCCCCCTACGATAAATCTTGAGGATCCTGCTGATTTTACTGAAAATGATTCAGATTCTGGCTCTACAATTCCAAAGCAGAAAGTTACAGAAATTTTTGATTTAACTCCAAATGTTAAAAAGAAGAAGAACGTTAAGATAGCGATGTCTAATAGCTTTGGTTTTGGCGGAACGAACGCAAGTTTGTTATTTAAAAAGATTTAGTGTTGCTGGTTGAGAGTTAGTTATTTTGATTTCAGTGTAGTTTAGTATTGTTATCCCAGACTACAGAGTAGGCGTGTGATCAATTGAGGCATTTTCTTTTAACTTGTCATCCAAGTTTTGTAGGGAAGTGGGATCTTAGAGGTATTAGAGATGTTCTGTTGAGATCCATGCGCCACTAACAGGTACATGGCTAGGATGACAAAAACTTTGATGTCATCCTAGTCGAATAAAATGAGACGTGGGATCTTTATAGTCGTTTTTCCATTGCATCACTCTGTCTTGATAAGATCATACGCTTTTGCAAAGCTAGGATGAAAACGCCTTTAATGTCATCCCAGGCAGATAATTGTTATCTGACGTGGGATCCCTTCAGTCGTTTCTAAATGCATTCCTAATTCCTTGAAGGATCTCACGCCTACTCCGTAGTCTGAGATGACAAAGACCCAACAGGATCCTATGTTTAATAAATTAAATTAGGATGACAAAAACTTTGTGGTTATGATGATGCAATTCTTTATAATCCTTAAAGTTATGATAATTTAATATTTTATCCAATTTAAATATAATCCGCATCCTGGAGCTGTTTCTCCAGCATATATTCTATTTTTCTTTTCAAGAATATCTGCCATTAATTTTGGGTGAAATTTATCTGATGTGGCGATTTTTTTTAGCGTTCCAACCATAATTCTTACCTGATTGTGAAGAAATGATTTCCCAAGGAATTCTATTTGTATCTCATCTTTGTTTTGTGTGAAATTTATTTCATCTATTGTTTTGCAAGGGATTCTTGATTGGCAATCTTGCGCTTTGAAGCTTGAAAAATCATGACGCCCAATTAAAAATTTACTAGATTCAATCATTTTTTTAATATCAACATTTTTTCTTACAAGCCAAGCTCGATTTTTTTGCAAAGTCAATTCAGAGTATCGATTTACAATTTTATATATGTAGGATTTTTGTTGAGCCGAGAAACGTGAATGAAAATCTTGATCAACAAATTCAACTTTTACTATCGAAATTGGTTCTTCCACCAAATAATTATTTATCCCAGACATGATGCGCCATTCGGAATAATTTCTATGATCATCTATATCAAAATGCGCTGTTTGTCCAAATGCATGAACTTCCGCATCCGTTCTTCCGGCAACAAAAGTTTTGATATCTTGAGAGAATAATTTTTTTAGCGCAGTTTCTATCGATTCTTGAATTGTTGGAAGTCCATTTTGCGTTTGCCATCCGTGATAATTTGTTCCATCATATTCTATTGTTAATTTAATGCGTTTAATATTCATGATTTCGTTGTAGTATTATTAATTATTATCATGTCTTAATAATTGATTTAATAAAAAAAAATACTATTATTAGTATTAAATGATGATTTTTTTATAAATGACAATTTCAAGATTTTTTTTGTTTATAGCATTGATTTTGCTGAATTTCAATCTTTTAGCTGAAAATAAAAATAATCAATTTATTGTTCCTGATGATTTGAAGGTAATACCACAGAATGTTAAAACTTTTGCAAGTAGTAATTCATCAGTTTTTAGTAGTGAAATTGGCAGTGAAAAGAGGTTTAAAGAGAGTGTAACAGCTCCTTGGAGAATTAAGAAAAATGCTGTGAACATCAATGATTTTAATAAATATGCTTTTGCACCTATAGACAAATGTTTTGGTCTAAATTTTCAAACTTATAATAAAGATACAATTTTTGATATCAGGGCAAATGCAAATAATGCTAAATCTGTGAATCGAAATGGGATTATTGTGAAGCATTCTGATTTGAGATTGACTCCAAGTGATTTGCCATGTTTGCATCCGAATAAACCAGGAGGAGCTTATCCATTTGATGATTATCAAAATAGTAGATTATATATTGGCTCCCCTGTGAGTGTTGTAGCGAAAAGTCAGGACGAGAACTGGTATTTGGTTTATAGTCATGAAACGTCAATTGGATGGGTTCGTTCTGAGAATTTGGTTTTTGTAGGTAATTCAGATGTTCGTTTTTTCAACGCCCACAAGCTGGGTGTGATTTTAGAGGACAGAAGTAATTTTAAAATTGGAATGTTTTTGCCAATTCATGCAAAAAAGAAAAATACTATAGAGTTGTATTTGCCGGAAAAATCTCATAACAATCATTTGCATTGGAAAGTTGTTAAGCTGCGTAATAATGAAGTTGCAGTTATGCCAATTAAGTTTAATCAAGAGAATGTGACAAAAGTGTTGAATAATTTGTTAAATAAGCCTTATGGTTGGGGTGGAATGTACGGATATAGAGATTGTTCAGCAACGATGAAAGATTATTTTGCAACATGTGGATTATATTTAAAGAGAAATTCAAAAGCTCAAATTAATTCTGATTTAGCAGTAAGAACTTTTGATTTATCAGGGAAAAGTAATTCTGAAAAGGTTAATATTATTAAAAATAATGGAATTCCATTTAGGACTTTGATTTATCTTCCAGGACATATAGGTTTGTATGTTGGTGATTTTAAAGGAAAGCCAGCAATGCTTCATAATATTTGGGGATTGAAAACATTTTCCTCTAATGATGGAGAGGGAAGAGAGGTTGTTGGAAAATCAGTCATTTCAACTTTGGAGATTGGAAAAGAAATTGTCAATGTGCAGAGTACATTACTTGAAAGAGTTGATAAAATGAGTGTTTTTTGATCAATTACACTCAGAATATTGTATCTATTGTCTACCATGCATTTCTACATCATCTCTAGCGTTTTCTCTCTTATGAGCAGCTTGCCTTTCTCTTTCAGCCTTTGAGCAAGATCCTAGAAAGAAAGCAGATAAACTCCAATCTGGTAAACGAGTATGATCATAAAATTTTTTAATGCAGCATGCAGTTATACCTAAGGCAACTGCAACTCCCGCTAATGTAATCCCAAATTCTATATTGCAAGCTGTGTTATTTTTGTCCCACATTTCTTGACAGTGAGAATTCGTGCTGTTATCTCCAGGTCTAGTTCCTCCAAATATCCCGCAATTGCTAAATCCAGTAAATTCTACGCAGTTACTTACTGTTGAATTAATTGCGTTGCTAATATTTTCTGTAGTTAAAGTTTCACTGATTGTTTGCACCGTACTATTAAGTAATTCCATTTCCGATATATCAAAATTTTTAAGATATTTTAAATAAAAAAATGTCCTTGTAAAGAATTTTATAAAATAGGTTTTGTATAATTTAAATTATTTATCAGAAGCAGAGAGAATAAACAAAGATGTTTATTTCTTTTTGCTTTATAAATTTTTGGAAGTTATTCAAGTTCAGTACAAAATTTCCACCAAGATTTATTGTAATATTTTTTTAAATGATATCTCTAAATAAGTTTTGTTGTTTTCGGTAATTTTTGTATTGTATAGTATTGCTCCACCAATTATTTCAACATCTGTTACCTTTACTAAATTTGTTATATCATTTTTATTGACCATTATTGGTTTTGCACTGTCTATCATCAACGTGCTGATAGATGTTCCTTCAAAACTTTGAATTTTTAAATTTGAGATTGTGTATGTTTCCTTTGTATGAGTTTTCCCAAATTGTGTAGTGACTGTTAAAATATTTTTACTATTTGTATCGTATTCTACGATCATATAAATATCGGGATTTACATTAGCTTCATATCTTCTCAAAGAATTACTGCCTTCAATTTTCTCAGATATTTTTGTTCCTGGGAAGCTCTCAGAAAAACTTATCTTCATATTTCTAACCTATTTTAATTTCAACGCACAAATTATCACATATGTATTTTATTAATTGGAAGCAAGAAATATTAAAATTTAAGTATTTGTTTAAATTACTCTTCTTAAGTATTTTACTCCATCCAAGTTTCTAATTTTTTGAAGATCCAATGGAAAATCATATTTATCCTCTATTTTCATATCAATTCTGTAACCTTCAAAGAAGTAATAGATAAAATAATTTGTTTGGCCTTCGGCATTTGGCTCTCCAAGTGATTCTTTTAATTTTTCGCAATTCAAATTATCGTTTACTTCAATTTCAAAAACGGCTTTTTCTTGTTTTATTAATTCTAGTAAGCTTGAGAATTCAGTGATTAGTAATCTGAGGGCGCCAGTTTCTTTATCAACGTTAACTTTTACTTTGCAGAATAAAATTGTTCCTTCTTTCAACATATATCCCTGGCTTTGAATCAAATCTCCATCGTACATAAATAATTCATATAATCCATATTGGTCTGACAGTGTAATATTTGCAAATTTTCCTCTTTTTGATGATCGAATTCTTATATAAGTGATTACTCCAACCATTGCAATTTCTGTTCTTTGCGTAATATCCTTTAATTCGTGAGAATATGTAATATTTCGTGTTTCTAAAAATGATGAATAATAGGAAATCGGATTTTCTGTTAAATAAAAGCCAATCGCTTCAAACTCATGCCTCATTCTTTCTTGAGCTGTCCATTCTGGTAGTTTTTTTTCTATTACAAATTCAATTTCTGAGGAACTAAAGAGAGATTGCTGAGAATCATCGTTATGACTTTTGTTTTTAAATAAAATCATATCCTCAACTGAGGCAAGAAGTTCAGCGCGGTTTGTGTGAAAGCAATCGAATGCGCCAGATTTTATCATTGCTTCTAAGAATTTTTTGTTTACAACTTTATTGTCAAAGCGATTTAAAAAATCTCCAATGCTTCTAAACTTTCCATTGCAATTTCTATTTTTTATGATTTCATCGGCTAATGCTTTTCCTGCGCCTTTGCACGCTGATATTCCGTAGCGGATGCTTTTTCCATCAATTGAAAACTCAACTTCCGAGAAATTTATGTGAGGTGGTAGAACTTTAATTTTTGATTGTTCAGCATCATTTTTTAGAATTACCAATTTATCAGTGTCGTGAATCTCAAGATTCATCAAAACAGTGAGAAATTCCAATTTATAATGTACCTTCAGCCAAGCAGTGTAATATGAAATTAAACTATAAGCAGTTGCGTGAGATTTATTGAAACCATATCCCGCGAATTTATTCACTAATTCAAAAATATAATCAGCTTGATCTCTCACCAAGCCATTTTTAATTGCCCCATCGATAAAGATTTCTTTTTGAGCATCCATTTCAGATTGAATTTTTTTACCCATGGCACGACGGAGAATATCTGCAGCTCCAAGACTATAGCCAGCTAGGATTCGAGCAATTTCCATTACCTGCTCTTGATAAACAATGATTCCAAAAGTTTCATGAAGAAGATTTTTAAGAGATGGGTGTAGATAATCTATTTCCTTTCTACCAAACTTTCGAGCCACATAATCAGGAAGGTTTTCCATTGGACCTGGTCTATTCAGAGATGTCAATGCAACAATATCTTCAAAAGAATCGGCATGAATTTTTTTCAATCCATCCCTCATAATTCCACTTTCTAACTGGAACACTCCGATTGCGTCACCAGTAGCAAGAACTGAATATGTTTCTTTGTCATCAAGATTGGTTTCTATTTTTTCAAAATCAATTTCAATTCCATGACGTTTTTTAATTAACTTATATAACTTATTCAGTAGAGTTAGTGTGGTCAAACCTAAGAAATCAAATTTTACAAGTCCAGCGTTTTCAAGAGGTTTCATGTGAAATTGACTCACAAGTGCGCCACTCGACAAATCACGACATACTGGGATTATTTCATGCAAAGGTTTGTCACTTATCACAATTCCAGCAGCGTGGGTTGACTGATTTCTCAATATTCCTTCTAATTCCAAACCTATGTTCAATAATTTATTCACCGTTTCATTTTCTTTTGCTTCTTGCTGCAATTGAGGATCAAGTTCTATGGCTTCAGCAAGGGTGATTGGATTTGCAGGATTGAATGGAATTAGTTTACAAATATTATCTACCTGTGAGTATGGCATTCCGAGAACTCGGCCAACATCTCGCAGCACAGCCCTGGCCTGCAAAGCACCGAAGGTAATGATGTGTGCTACATGATCTATCCCATATTTTTTTTGAATGTAATTTATTACTAGGTCTCGTTTTTCCTGACAAAAATCAACATCTATATCGGGCATTGATACACGCTCTGGATTTAGGAAACGCTCGAAGAGTAATCCAAACCTTATAGGATCGACGTCCGTGATTCCGAGGCACCAGGCAACCAAGCTTCCAGCAGCTGAACCACGACCCGGCCCAACAGGAATATCATTTGATTTACTCCAATTGATGAAGTCACCAACAATTAAGAAATAGCCAGCAAAGCCCATGTTATTGATAACATCTAGTTCATATTCTAAACGTTTTTTGTATGTATGATCGGAAGGAATTGATTCATAGCCATCTGCATTCTCTGTAAATTCTGCATTTACTTTTCCATCTATTATAATTAATCCATCTTTGAATTTTTTAAATAATCCATTGCGAGATTGTTCTATCAATTCAGAAGTCTCATCATCGCTATATTTTGGAAGAGTAGGTGGTCTATTTTCAACTTTGAAGTAGCAGCGTTTTGCAATTATTTCAGTGTTTAAAATTCCTTCTGGTAAATCGGAAAAGATTTCTTCCATTTCTTTCTGATTTTTAAAATAGCATTCCTCATTTGCAACTCGCCTTGTATGATCAGAAATATATGTTGAATCTTTTATGCAAGTTGCAACTTCATGGGCAGGATGGGATGTTTTTTTCCCAAATAATGCATCATTTGTTGCGACAATTGGAATATCATGGTTGTAGGCAAGTTTTAATAAATATTCTTCAATTTCTCTTTCTTGTTCTTCTCCATGTCTTTGAATTTCTATATAGAAGCGATTGGAATCAAATATATTTGTTAATTTCTTTAAAAGTGCTTCGTGATTGTCGTGCATTGCAGTTGTGAGAATTCCTTTTTTAAATCCACTCAAAGCTATCAAACCATCAGAATATCTTGATAGATCTTCAATATCCAATTCTTTCTTTTCTAATTGTTTTTCGTAGTATGTTTTTATCAATAAAAGCAGGTTTTTGTACCCATTTTCATTTTGGCAAAGCAGAAGAATATTTGAAGTTTTATATTCTTTCGTATTATCTAGATATATTTCGATATTAAGATCAACACCGATGATTGGCTGGATTTTATTTTTTGCTGCTTCATTTGAGAATTCAAGTGCTCCGCATAAGTTACTCATGTCAGTGAGTGCAACTGCTGGCATTTTGTTTTGATTTGCAAGTTTTACGATATCTTTAACTTTCATGATTGATTCAAGTAAAGAATAATCGCTTCTTACTCTTAGATGTATAAACATTTATTTAAAACGGCTTTAATTGTTAGATATATTTTTTTAATTACTATATATTTTAATTAAAAAGTGATTAATTTGCAATGATTTTAAAATCTAGGTATTGTTCATTCTAGTGTTTTTAAAAAAATAAAATATTGTCATTCTAGTGTCTTTTAACTTGTCATCCCAGTCCTGTAAGATGCAGTCTTTTTCGAATGCATTAATGATAATTATAAGATCCTACGCTTAATAAATTAAACTTGGATGACAAGAACATAGCGCAGGATACTACGGAATAGATTCCTAGGATGACAGAAATCTCATTGATTTATAAATTCACATGTTTTCCAGAATTATTAAAATTTCTTTTTTGACGATCATCATTATGTGAATAGTGGTCCTGACCAAGAGATTTTCCATGCTCTTTATGAAGATTTTGAAGATCTTCATAGTGCTTATTATTGAGCATGTGGTTTTTTTCCTCTGCTATGTGCTCGCCCTTAGTTTTGTGTTCGTGTGATTTATTTGCATGATCTGCAATTTTTGAATTTATCATTTTGCTTACTCTAAATTAGTTAATTATTGGTAATAATAATTAATAAAAGTAAATATTTTATTAATTACTATGCGTAAGCGTTTATAACTCAATATAACCAAAGATATCGGTTTGACGCAAAAACTAAATAGAGATAGTAGGCCTTTTATTTGTTATGCGATAAATGTTCCAACAATAAACATATGTTATATAAATCGCTATCGATCATTTCTTCGATTCTTTCAAATTTTTTAGTGATTTCTCTTTGATCATGTTCATAAGTTGCGCCGCTTTTGCCTTTATAAACATGTTCGTTATCTTTGAATTGTTTGAGCAATTGTAGTTCAGTGTCTTTCACATCTTTTACTAAATCATGAACGTGTTTTACAGCTTCTTTAGCAAATTTATCTATGTCACCTTGATTTTTTTTATAAATTTCAACTAATTCATCTTTGTAATATTCATCTTGATTGATTTTTGCCATTTTACCAATGTCGTGATCGAAAGTTAAATTTAGCAATAGAGTTGGAGTAGCAAATCTGAATTTTCTGATTAACTCAATTCCTTTTTGATTGATCATAAAATTAAACCATTTGAAAGTTAATATAGTAGATATTATATTTTATATTTGATAATAGGAAGTAAATAATAAAGTTATATTGGTAAATTTAAATTTTTTATTGATTGTAAAATTAAGAAATTTAGAAGTTTCTATGATAAATATTATGTTCTTTGCATTTTAATATAAGAAATAAAATTGAACTATCGTAATTAATTTTTTCAATTTGAATTGATTTTTATTGTAATTATTTTATAATGCATAAAAGTTTAATATGATTATTAATGAATAATAAACCAATTAGTTACGCAGATTCCGGAGTTAGTATTGAGGCTGGAAATCAATTTGTTGATTATATAAAGACTAAAGTGAAGCAAACTTTTAAACCGCAGGTTCGTGGTGGAATAGGTGGTTATGCAAGTCTTTTTGATATGAGTGGTTTGGGTATTCAAGATATAAATGATGCAACTTTGGTGTCAAGTACTGATGGCGTTGGTACAAAAGTCAAGATTGCACAAGCTATAAATAAATATGACACTATTGGAATTGATTTAGTTGCGATGTGCGTGAATGATTTGCTTTGCCAAGGCGCTTCTCCAATGTTTTTTCTCGATTATATCGCATGCGGAAAATTAGAAAATTTAATTGTAAAAGATATTTTGGACGGTATTGTTGAAGGATGCAAACTTGGGAATATGAGCTTAATTGGTGGTGAAACTGCTGAGATGCCTGGGGTTTATAGCGAAGGTTGTTATGATCTTGCTGGTTTTTCAGTCGGTGTTGTGAATAAAAATAAAATTCTTCCGAATGTTGATTTAATGGATGAAGGTGATATTCTGATTGGATTACATTCAAGCGGCTTGCATTCAAATGGTTTCTCATTAGCGCGTAAAATTTTGGAAGTTAACAAAATTGAATATACCGATGAATGCGAGTTAGATAGTTCTAAAAATTGGGGTGAATTTTTGCTCACTCCTACGAAGATTTATGTTGATATTTGTGGAAAATTGAATGATTTGGTTAAGGGTTTTGCTCATATAACTGGTGGTGGAATAACTGAAAATTTACCTAGAGTATTGCCAAATGGTTTTGTTGCAAATGTGAGGAGAGGGTCTTGGCCTGTGCAAAAAATTTTTGATTTCTTGCAAGAAAAAGGTGGGAATATTGATTTAGAAGAGATGTGCAGAGTTTTTAATATGGGAATTGGAATGATTCTTGTTTGTTCTAAAAATAATATCAATTCTATAAAGAAAATTCTTGATGAAAGTGGAAATGAGTATTCAGAGATAGGATATCTTACAAAAAACAGTGATGGAAATGCGGATGCATTTGTTGAATATTGTTAACAGGATTTTGTCATATTAGTTTAATATTTATTATTAAACGTAGGATCTTGCCAGGAATTAGGAATGCATTTGAACGAAACTGAAAGGATCCCACGTTTCACTTCGTTCAACTGGGATGACATTAATGGTATTGTCATCCTAGCGAAGCGTATGATCTCATCGGCTATTATGTGGTGCATTTGAAAAAGGCTCAATGGATTCTCGGCCTCATTCTTCGCTGAGTAACTCGTATGATGGAAAAAGCCTGGAGTGGCTTTTGGATTGCCAGAAGGGTTTGAGAGATGGAATCTCTCAAATGATCGCAACCCACGTTGCTATCTTGTTGGCCACGTCTACTCCGTAGTCTGAAATGACAACAATGGTATTGTCATTCTAGGAATTTATTCCGTAGGATCTCATCAGAACATTCCTCATACGTTAGGATCCCACGCCCTTACAGGATTGGGATGGCAATGACTAAGTCTGAAATGATAAGTTATAAAAAGCACTGGAATAGTAGCACTTTCTTATTTATAGATAATATCTTTTTAGAGAAACGTAAAATCTTCAATGGATTTTTTATATTTTTCTTTTACAATGCAGTAAATAGTTGTAAGAAGCTGGTATGTATAGTTATTTGAAGCATTTAATTTTTAAAATCAATCCTGAGATAGCTCATAGAATGGCAATCGAAGCGATAAAGTATAATTGTATTTTTGATTATCAAGTTCACGAATATTTCAAACCTTATTTATCGCAGAATTATTTTGATCTAATTTTTGATAGTCCTGTTGGTTTAGCAGCTGGTTTTGATAAAAATGGTGAAACTAGTGGAAAGATCCATTTAAATGGATTTGGTTTTGCAGAAGTTGGTACTACAACTTTATTCCCTCAAGAAGGTAATGAAAAACCTAGGCTTTTTCGATTGATTGAGGAAGAGGCTCTGATAAATCGTTTGGGGTTTAATAATTCAGGAATACATAATTTGATTGAAAATATTAAGGAAGATTCTACGAAGAGAAAAATTCCACTTGGAATAAATATTGGTCCAAATAAGAATAGTCAAGATTTTATAAATGATTATCTCTTGATGTTGGAGAAAATTTATGAAAATCGATATCTTTTCAATTATATTACGATTAATATTTCTTCTCCAAACACTCCAGGGCTGAGAGATATGCAGAAAGTTGATTCCCTAAGGGATTTATTGCATAGTATTAATAGTAAAGTTGAGAATATAATTTCAAATGATGAGAATAGTTCCAATATAAAAAAGTTACCTATTTTTGTGAAAATTTCTCCTGATTTGAATGAGGATGATATGACTGATATAACTCATATTGTGATGGCAGAGAAAATTTCTGGATTAATTGTGAGTAATACTACGATTGATAAATCTGATGTGGAAAATCCTTTGAAATTGCAACAGGGTGGTTTGAGTGGTAGGCCATTGTTTGATAAGTCAACAAAATTACTTTCTGAGATTTATAAAATGACGAATGGTGAATTGTTCTTGATTGGAGTTGGTGGGATTTCTACTGCAGATGATGTAATTGCAAAAATGCGTGCAGGTGCATCGCTTGTGCAACTTTACACATCCATGATCTATCACGGGCCATTTATTGCAAATAAGATTAATGAAGATTTAGTTAAATATCTGCAACGTGAGAAGATTGATAATATTAGTATGTTGATTGGTAAAAACTAATCGATGTTGTTGAAAAGTGCTGAAGAGATTGCGCACCTACTTTTTAGTCTTGAATGACAAGTTTAGATGTTTTGTATTCTAGTTTAATTTATTAAACATAGGATCTCATTAGGAATTAGGAATGCATTCCTAACGCTTTGTATGATCAAACCTGTGAGCTGGGATGGTAACTACTCCATAGTCTCTTGGATGACAAATTAAAAAAGATATGCTGTCTGGTTCTCTCAACTTATTCTATTTTATAAATTTTCCCAGTTTGTAATCCTTCTATGCTTTTAAGATATCCATTCGCAACATCTATCACAGGTACAGATTTGAATCCTTGAAAGTATCCATCAAATTTTTCAACAG
>JBIKUW010000102.1:0-4872 GCA_044347385.1 Rickettsiales bacterium | reverse complement strand
AAACTGCCTATAAACCGCATCAGTTGACATGGTTTTCACAACTTTGTGATAAAAATAGTCATAATTTTTTGTATCAAAAGTTTCTCTTGCTTCAACATATCTTTTAATAAAATAATTACGTAAAATTTCATCCTGAGTATATTCACGCATTTTTTGATTATTATCTATATAGGTAACGAGACCCTGCTTCTTCTCTATTTCTATCACAAATGGCTCAATAGTTTTACTATTTGTAATTACTGCCAAAGAAATTCCAGTGCAAGTAATACAAACGATCGCTATAATTAATAAAAAAATTGAAATATTTCTTTGAACTACTAAAGATTGATATCTATCAGAAAACCAATCAAAATCTCCGCTCCCTTTTCTTCGTCCGTCCCTCCCTTCCTTAACTGTTGTTTTGAAATTTTTCTTGCTGTTGTCTTTTTTATTGTTAACTTGATTTTCTGATACATTTATCACATCCTCATCTTCATCAAATTCAGAATCTTCATCTATCAAATCATCATTTATCATTTCATCATCAAGCGGCTTCGATTTTTTGTCAGATTTTTTACTGAACAAAGATTTAAATTTATTAAAAATAGCCATATTTCTCACTTATTATTTATCACATATCACAATAAACTTAAACTTGAAAAAATCTTATTTGATGATCTTATGCCCAGATTTTTTCAATACTAAATTAAAAAAATCTTATAATTTCATCATATAATTTTGCACTCCCAAGTTGCAAATTTAAATTATTGATATTTTGTAAGTATACATCATAATTATTAAATATTTCTTCTATTACATCATTTAAGGTATTAAAATTAATACTTTCATCATTCAAAACCCTTGTAACTTTCAAATTCTCAAAATATTTTGCATTCTCTATTTGATCACCTCTGCTCTGCGCTTTGGAAAGTGGAATCAAAATACTTGGCTTTTTTAACATCAATATTTCCCAAATTGAATTCACTCCAGCTCGCGATATCACCAAATCTGATATCGATATCAAATAAGAGAGACCATCATTTAAATATTCAAAAACATAATATGAATCATTTGTAAATTGAAAATTTGGCAAATTTTTCTTTCCACAAATATGAATAATATTGTATTTCTTTGTCAATTCATCAAAATTCTGATAAACAAAATTATTTATACTCTTCGCTCCCAGACTACCACCCATAATTAAAATTGTTTTTTTATTTTTATTTGAAAAATCAATTCGCATGTCTTGTGGTTTTTTTAAATCAAAAAATGACTCTCTAATTAAAGGACAAACCTCGACCATTTTTTGACGATATTTTGAGTCATATATGGATTTACTAAATGAAACAGCAATTAGTTTTGCAAATGGAAATACCAATTTATTTGCTAAACCAATTGAATAATCGGACTCATGAACAACAATTGGAATTCCTAAAATTCGCGCAGCAATTGAAACTGGCACTGAAACAAAACCACCTTTCGAAAAAATCAATCTTGGATTTAGTCTTTTTAACAAAGATATAGCTTCAAACAATCCATATGCTAATTTGAAAGGAACAAACAAATGTTTATAGGTTAGATAACGCCTTAACTTATCGCACGTAATTCCGTGATATTCAATATTTGGGAAATTCTCTTCGATTATTTTTTTTTCAATTCCATCATTCGATCCAATGTAATGAACAGACCAATTTTCAGATAAAAATCTTTCAATTAATGGAAAATTAGGTAGAACATGCCCCGCGGTCCCACCACCTGTAAAAACAATCAAATTATTCACATATTCCCTTAATGATATTTAATATCAATCACTTCGTAATAAAAATCATGATCTTTGCTTGGCTTAAACTCTATCTCATCACCAACTTTTTTTCCAAAAAGCGCCTTTGCCAAAGGAGATTGGTAATAAATTAAGCCATTGCTTGCATCAGATTCACACATTCCAACAATTTTATAAACCTTCTTTTCATCAGTATCAAGATTCAAAAGATAAACAGTTGCTCCTATCGAAATCTGATCAACATTACAATTTTCCGGATCAACAACGCATAAATTATTTTTGTATTCAGTCAATTCTGACAACTGCTGAGAAAGCTTCTTCTGCACTTCTTTAGCTTCCTTATATTCGGCATTTTCAGATAAATCACCAAAGCTTTTCGCATAAGCAATTTCATCGATAATCTTCACAGCTTGCTCTTTTAATTTAGACAATTTCTCGTGCAGGAGTTTCTCCCCCTGCTTTGTCTCATAGTTTTTATTGTAACTCATACACAATTTTCTATATTTTAAATGCATTCTATTACAATTAGTCATTTATAACAAGAAATTTACAAAACAATAAAATTTATTTACAAAAAATTTGAATAAAAAAATATAAAAAGTTATAATCTTAAATATCAGTTAAAAAAATAAAATGGAAAAAAATAAAATAAAAATATTGCAAAGCAATTTTTTAATCAAACAATATAAAGAATTTATTTTAAATAGAAGTAGTATCAATCTTGCTAATATAGAAGAAAAATTAATACAGCATATAAATTTTAAAGAATCAGAAGCGCGAAATCGTATTGTAAAAAAAACAATTTCAAATAAAGATTATTCCAATCATATTAAAAATTTTTTTAATGGATTGATACTTGCTTCTGCTTACAAAAATGAAGAAAATTCGGAGTTAAAACTCAGAAAAGCAAGAGACGACTTACGAGAATTGAATAACAGCCCTAGAAGAAAAGCTGGACGTCTCACTCATGGAGCAATTCATTTATTAGGATGTTTTGTTGTTTGTTTCTCAATTGAGTTATTGGTTGAGCTCAGAGATGAAATTTCCCACTTTAATGTTGATACTTTAGGAAATCTCTGCAAAAATGAGACTCATTTTCAAATCTGGCTCGGTATTATAGCACTTTTTGCAGCAATATTTGTAATAAATAAAATTCTCAATCGTGATTTACCAGAATATTTAAAACACGCAGAAATGATTGAAATTGCTGATGCGCATATTGATTGCATGTATGATTTAAAATACATTTCGGAATCATATGGGCAATTAATCACAAATGATAAAAATTTCAAATTAAAAAACGAAGATAGTCTCCTAAGTCAAATCCAGAAAACCTTTGAACATCAAGATCCTTTAAAAGCGCTAAAACAAATCGATGACCTACTTTGGAATACAGGTAAATGCAAAACCGATAAAACTGAAATAACAAATACCATTGTCAATAATTTAGAAATCATCAAAAAAGAACCATCAAACTGTATTTCTAAATTTCTCGGCCTAAAGGAAAAAACACTAGTTTTAAAAACTGCTCAATAATCAATCTTAATTACTCATGATCCTTCGTGCGAGGAAGAGTAATTCCATATTGATTCATATATTTCCCCTTTTGATCTGCATATGAATTGATACATTCATCCCCATCAGCACATCCAATAAAAATACATTGGCAAATTCCTTCGTTAATGTAGATTTTTGCTGGTAATGGAGTTGTGTTTGAAATCTCAATTGTAATGTACCCTTCCCACTCTGGCTCAAGAGGAGTAACATTAATTATAATTCCACATCTTGCATAAGTTGATTTACCAAGGCAAATTACCAAAGTACTTCTTGGAATTTTAAATCTTTCAACTGTTCTAGCTAATGCAAAACCATTTCCTGGCACTAAAATGTGATCTTTTTCCGTTTCAACAACGTGAATGTAGTTTTTTTCATCAAATTTCTTAGGATCAACAATTCCGCAATGGGTATTTGTGAAAATCTTAAATTCATTTGCAACTCTAGCATCATAACCATAGGAAGAAACTCCATAAGAAATTCCTCCTGGGACTTTTTTTGCAGCAAAAGGCTCTATTATTTGATTTTTTTCATGTTGCTCGATGAGCCATCTATCAGATTTTATATTCATTTAATTCTCTATAAATTATTTCTGTAAATTATTAATTTATTCTTTGCATCTTGCAATGGATTCATGAACGATTTCCATAGCTTCATCTGCATCTTTCCATCCAGTAATTTTTACCCATTTTCCCTTCTCCAAATCTTTGTATTTTTCAAAAAAATGAACTATTTTCTCGATTTCCATCTCCGGTAAATCTTTGTATGAATTTACATTTGCATATAATTTGTCACATCTTGCTGTTGGAACGCAAATAATTTTCTCGTCCATGCCGCCATCATCTTCCATCATCAAAACACCAATCACCTTCCCAGCAATCAGAACTCCAGGATGCAAAGGAGTTCTAGTGATAATCAATGCATCAAGTGGATCACCATCTCCGCCCAAAGTATTTGGAATTAAGCCATAATTGCAAGGATAGTGCATAGTTGTTATTCCAAATCTATCAACTTCTATGATCTCAGCTTCTTTATTTAATTCATACTTAACGTTACCATTTGCAGGTATTTCAATAATAATATTTACACTATTATCTTTGTTTAAAGGTTGTATTTTTTCGTATCTCATTTTAATTTACTTCATATTTACTTTGTTAATATTCTATTGTTTTATTAAAAAATTACAATAATTTTTTATTGTAAAATTATCAAATGATTTTGCACATTTTTTAAATTTTACAGAACATAAAAACACTTTCAAAAAATCTGCTATACTCCACCAGCAAAGATATTTAAATAAAATCATGTCAAAACAAACAGGATCAATTTTATTAGTAGCTGGAACATGCATTGGCAGTGGCATGATAGCCCTACCACTCGTACTAGCGCAACTTGGAATCATTCCAAGCACAATATTATTAATTATTATATGTGTTGTAAGTTACTATATATCAATTATTGGATCAGAGCTCAGTTTGCAAATTGAATACGGATTGCCATTACATAGCTTAGCAAAAATATATTGCGGCAGAGTATCTCAATTCATAAGCTCTATTGGA
>JBIKUW010000101.1:0-4904 GCA_044347385.1 Rickettsiales bacterium | reverse complement strand
CAATAACGCATTGAGCAAAACACGGTAAAATTATCACCAAGTACCTCCTTTAAAGCATTTGCCTGCAGTGCGGTATTTTTTAAAACAGGAGAAAAACCACCAATTGCATTATATATCTTCTGTGTTTTCTTATAACGCAAACTCGAAATCAAAAAAGCTATCAATTTTCTTATTAGAAATGGCTTTCTGATAATCATTCTATCAGAAAAAAAATTCATCAAATATTTTTTTACTTTTTCATCACTTGCTTTATCCGGACCACCAATATTAAATAAAACAACAGCAAATTTACTCATCATAAAAATTTCAGATACTATTCATAAGAAGGAGGGTTGTCATTCATAGTGCGTAAATATGCGACAAGATCTGCTATATCTTGCTCTTTCGAGATTCCACCATAAGCCATTTTATTTCCTGGGATAAATTTCTTAGGAGCATGAATCCATTTAAAAATAGATTTATAATCCCAAATTCCTCCGTGAGACATCATTGCATTTGAATATTTGTATGCTGCATCATGAGCAACTTTAGCGCCTAAAATTCCATATAAATTTGGACCAACTTTGTTCGCACCACCTTTTTCAAATGTGTGACAAGATGTACATTTTGCTGATATTTTCTTACCATTTTCAGCATTAGCTGTCTTCATTAAAGTTGGGATATCAAAATCCTTTTCTGGAACTTCTACTTGAGAATATCCACTATCTGCTGAATTTTCATCATGTGACTCTTCCTCATGGTTCCCATGAATAGATACTCCTGTCAAAGAGCTATAAACTATATCAATAAAATTACTTGAAAAAGAGACTATAAATAAAACAAACAAAAAAGCTCCAAGAATTTTGTTTAACTCTAAATTTTTCATTTGAGAAAATGTCAACAATAAAGGGTATTATAGCACAAAAATTATTAATTTCTAGATAAGTTTGAATTTAATTCATCAAACAAAAATGATATATAGAAGAAAAAATACATCTTTTAGAAAAAAATTATTGAAAATAGTTAAATAATGATTCGCAACTGAATCGCATAAATTCAATATTAATATTTGACCATTAATTAATGTAGAAAACGCCATGCTACTAAAATATTGCCTAACTTACATTAAGAATCTTCGAGATAGAAGAATTTTTCAATAAAATTCTTCTATCAGCTTCTTATAATGAGGATCACTTTCAATCAAAACGCTGTGACTCCCTGAATCCGTAATTCTACCTTCTGACATCATGATAATTTCATCCATTTTTTGAATATTAAACAAACGATGAGTTACAACAATCACTGTCAAGTCTTTAAAATTCTCACTAAATAAAATATTATATATTTCTTGCTCATTCGCGTTGTCCAAAGCGGAAGTTGCTTCATCCAAAATAAGAATTTTTGGCTTTTTTAATAAAGCTCTCACAATCCCTATTCTTTGTTTTTGACCACCAGAAATTTGAATGGATTTATCTCCGATTTTAGTTTGCAATTTATTCTTCATTCCATTGAAAAAATTCTTTAGATTCATTTTTTCAAGCAATTGCCAAATTTCATCTTCACTCACGTCATTCTTACATCCATAAACGAGATTATTATAAACTGTATCAGAGAATATATGGACATCCTGCTGCACAACTACAAAAAGATCCCTATACTCAAAAAGATTTATATCTCTAACTTCCTGAATTTTCGAATCATTATACAATGAGATTTTACCTTCATAATTCTCATAAAATCTAAGAAATAAATTAATTAAAGTGCTTTTCCCAGAGCCAGAAGACCCTATAATCGCAACTTTAGTTCCATTTTTAATTTCTAAATTAATATTATTTAAAACTGGAGAATGACTATTATTTGGATAGAAAAATTTCAGATCTTCAATTCTAATATTAATCTTTTCTGAAATTTCAAGCTTTTCACCACTTTTAATATCATAATTCTCACTCAAAATATCTTGCAATTTTTGAAAAATTGGGCGATTCTTCGTAATGTCTGAAATAGCCTCAATTGCACTACCAACAGTACTAGCACAGATAATTGAATTAAAAATAAAAGCTGATAAAGCTCCCACTGTCATCACTCCAGAAATAACGTATCCACCACCAAAATAAATTACAGTTGCGATTGACATTAACATCAAAACAATCATTAATCCTAGAAAAAACCCTCTCAGCAAAAATAGTGACATTGCGAATTCCAGAACTTTTTTGTATATGGCACGAAGTCTGTCAACTTCATGATCCTCCTGATTAAAGATTTTAACCATCTTTATAAAAGATATCGTCTCATTAAAATGAAGGAATAAATTATTTTTTAGACTTTTCATCTCAGCAATTCTATGCCGAAGTTTATAACCAAAAAAAGAAATAATTGATAAAATAACTGGCACAACACAAAGAACTATAATTGAAAGCTTCCAGCTATTCATAATTAATAAAGCTGCAGAACCGATAAACATTGTGATATTTCTCAAAATCAAAGAAATATTTGTATTAATAGCGGTGACACCTGTATCAATATCATTTGAAATAAAATTTATCCACTGAGATTGTCCATCTATATCATATTTGGTAATTGGGAAATTAAGAAGCTTCCTGTATACAACTTCCTTCACTGATGCACACAGCTTCTCTGAAAAGAGATTAATTGAAAAGATACGACAAAAAGTTCCAAGGCCTAGTAATATTGAGAAAAATACAAATTTGAGAATAGTGCCCTTTAAATTTGCACTATCCAAAAATCCATAATCTACAAAATTTTTAATTGTTAAGCCAAGCATTGCAATTGAAACTCCGGTGAGAATAAGCCCTAGAAATAAAATATATAATAATCCAAAATGATCTTTACCATATTTAAAAATCGATCTAAAAAATTTAAAAAAATTCATTTAAAATTTATATATTGAATTAATTGCATTATAAAGAAAATGTAGATTGATGCAATGGAATGGACATTTATATATATCTTATTAGATACTTATATATTTTAAGTTCTTGAAAAATTAAGTAACAATTTTTTCTTAATAAAATTTTCACGCTTAACAAAGCACTATATGTTTGATAGAATGTATGTAAAATTCGATAAAGATTATATGGCAGGACATTCCCACGCAAAAAACGTTGCAGCTAGAAAAAATGCTCAAGGTTTAAAAAAAGCAAAAAAAAATACAATGATAGCTAGAAAATTGACAATATTGGCTTCTCAGAACCCAGATCCAGCAACAAATCCAACACTTGCAAATGAAATGAAAAAGGCCAGATCCATGGGATTTGCCAAAGATAATATCGATAAAATTTTGAAGAGCGCTTCTGGTCAGAAAACAGCGGTAAATTTAGATAGAATTGTTTTTGATGCTTATTGGAACGGAATAGCATTAATTATTGTTGTTGAGACAGATAACAACGCAAGAACTTCTCCTCAGATTAAAAGTCTTTTAAGTAAAAATGGCGGCGAAGTAAAAGCTCCGAACAGCGTAACGCATTTGTTCAAAGAAGTTGGATTACTTTCAATTAACACGAAAAAACTTGGACTTGCACATGACGTTATTGAAAATCATTCAATTGAATGTTCGTGTGATGATTATGCTATAAATGAAAAAAATGCTGATGATGAAGATTCTCACGAGACATTTGATGTTTACTTTGATTTGAAAGATTTTGCTGCTAGCAGTAAAAAGTTAGTTGAAAGTCTAGAAAACGAATTGAAAGACAAAGAATGCAGTTTTGTTGAAGAGCATGAAATATCCTGGATACCTCAAGAAATGAAAACTCTTTCGAAAGAGAAAATAGAAGCGTTCCACAAACTTCTTGATGCTATAGAAGATAATGATGATGTTGCGAATGTTTATCACAACGCAGAATTTGAAGAATAATGAATAATCAATAAACAAATCTAAATTTCAAACTATAGATGTGTTTAGTTTATTAAATAGGATCTTTTCCATTCACTATCACTTCATGCATTGGGTGCAGAACATTTTCTTTGTATTCAATTTGTTGGTCTACCTTTGCCCCTGATTCATACAATCCATTAGCAGCTTCTTCTAATTCTTTATTTCCTGCTGAAACTGTTTTTTGACAATTTTGAACAACTCTTAATCCATAATCTGCAACTATTGAAGTAATTAATACTTGTTGTTCTAGCTTCTCAAGTCTTCGTTTTGTCTCATCATGACGCTTAAAATCATTGCCCATCTCATTCCTTAAGTTCTCAATGTCATCATCTATTTTTTTATCAGACTCATTCATCTTTTTTCTTGAATTCTCAATATCATCATTCATCTTTTTTCTTGAATTCTCAATATCATCACTCATTCCTTTCTTAATCTCCTCTAATTTTATCTTACGCTTTTCATTTCTATCATCTAACTCCTGATTCATCTCCGTTAACTTTGCTATATAATCTTCCGGAAATTTTTCACGAGAAATAATTTTATAATTTGGATCTAATGGATCGATTTTAGGCCCAACTGAACAACTCGCAACAACATTAACTTCTGCGCCACCAGAATTCTGATAACTTTCTTCCTCATTAGCTTGATAATTATCTTTATCATTACCTTCGTTATTTTTACTTCTTGGAAAACATCCACATTCATCTTTGAATGATCTCAATTTCTCTCCTATATATTGAAATCCCCTCCTTATTTTACTTCTCATAAGATATCCTGTTAATAATATTATAGCTCCAACTAATCCTCCTGCAATGCCGTAATAGACTGCTAATGGCATTGAGTAATTATTATCAATTTTTTGTTCCATAGATAATATTAATAATAAAGATTAGGAATTTACTTGAATTGCTTGGGCTTGATTATGTCTTCTAAAATCACTAACCAAATCTATTGAATTCGGAACATTAACACCATTATCTCTATTTAATTTAACTACATCATCTAATATTCTTATAATTTCGTCCTTAGA
>JBIKUW010000100.1:0-4906 GCA_044347385.1 Rickettsiales bacterium | reverse complement strand
AATCCCACCCCGGAAGCACAAAAAATCCCTTCACCCAAATTTTTCCCTCCAAATATGCTTCCCACCTCCCCCCTTCACCCCTTAAAATCCAATCAACTAAATAAATTTCACAAAAAAATGCAAAAATTCCAACTCCACCTAACAACCAAAGAGGATTCCCGCTGGAACCGCCTCAATGCCGTTGTATCGAGATTGGAATTTCATTTCATGCGCAATCGCACAAACCCTTTGCGTGATCAGGTCTTTTGGTTGATCAATAGTTTAGTTGATTTCAATATTCGAAGGACAAAACTCTTTCAAACCATGGAAAAATTCGAAGACCTCCGCATCAATTGGGATGAATTTAACGATTGGATGATCGAACACGAAGGCAAATTAATCGATTTAATAGACACAAATTGCGATTTCAATCTCGAAACCTTCAACAAAATTCAGGAATATTTCTTCTATCTCGACGCCTTTGTCAAGTTTAGATTAAAATTATGCCACAGCTATTTTGTTCACAAAGACATCAAATTCACTCATATCTCAGATCAAGATTTTGAACTTAATATCGATCTGAATGATCCAAAAAACTATGAATTTAGAATGTATTTAAAGAATAATAAAAATACTAGAAAGTTTAGAAGAATTGCTCTTCGAACTTTTGATTTAGAAAATATCAATTTAGAAAGAGATATTTTTGGAAAAGGAAGAGAAAAATTCGTTGAAAGAGTGTTGAGAAGTAAAGGTTTTAAGTTAACAAATAAAGAAACTTCGAGTAAAATTGAGAAAACAATTGAAAAAACAGAAGAAAAAAAGTTAATTGTGAATCAAATTCTTGAAAAACAAGAAAAAATTGAAAATGAGAAGAGACAAAAAGCTGAGAATGAAAATAAAATTGAGAAAAAAGATGAATCAAGAAAGTTTGAAACATCGCAAGAAAATAAAGATGCAGAAGTTAATGCGATAATAAATAAGATCAGATTGATTCTTAAAAATAATCGAGATTCAAATAAAAATTTAAAATCAGAAAGGAAAATTTTAGAAAAAAGAGATGAATCGATAAACCCTGAAATTGAGAAAATTCCAATAAACACTTCATGTAAAATATCAGACCCATCAATCGAAAGTCTAGGAATGGAGATGACTTTAGAAAAAATGAATTGGATTGTTTGGGATGGTGGGTAGTGAGAAGTGGTGTTGTCGTTCCAGTTTAATATTTATTATTAAATGCTTGATCTCATCAGAACATTTCTAGTGATTCAAGGGATTCTCGGCCTCACTACGAATTCTAAAGAATTCTTCGTTCCCCGAGTAACTCGAATGATGGATGAGGAAGTCCAGTGGACTTACGCAAGGGATTACCAACAACTTTAGTTGTTGAATAGTAATCAGTCCCCTGGAGTGGGCTTTTGTATTGCCTGAAGGGTTTGAGAGATGGAATCTCTCGAATGATCGCAACCCACGTTGCTCTCTCGTTGGCCACGCATTACATGCTGGGATGACAACACAAACCTACTCTATTAATTCCCTTTTCCCTTGATGGTTCGGCGCAGTAACAATCCCTTCTCTTTCCATTCTCTCCACAATATTCGCCGATTTATTATACCCAATTCGCAATTGCCTCTGAATATAACTAATAGAGACTTTCTTTTCCTTCATCACTAAATCTATTGCACGCTGATAATCCACATCCTCATCCTGCGATTCATCAACATCATCACTATCGTCAGAACTTACAGCACTATTTATCTGAGTTGTAATCGCATCAAGATAATCAGGTGGACCAAAGCTCTTTAAATAATTTACTATTCTCTCAACTTCATTATCACTCACAAAAGGCCCATGAACTCTGACAATCTTATTCCCAGAAGCCATATAAAGCATATCACCCATTCCAAGCAATTGTTCAGCACCTTGCTCACCAAGAATAGTTCTAGAGTCAATTTTAGAAGTAACGGCAAAACTAATTCTCGTTGGAAGATTTGCCTTTATCACACCAGTAATCACATCAACAGACGGTCTTTGCGTCGCCATAATAATATGAATCCCAGCAGCACGAGCCATTTGCGCAAGCCTTTGAATATAAAACTCAATCTCCTTTCCAGCTACCAACATCAAATCCGCCATCTCATCCACAATCACAACAATATATGGGAATGTTTTCTTCTCAATCAATATCACCTCAGTAATCACATCGCCAGTTTCTTTATTCAAACCAATATTAATTTCCTTTCTCAATTCTATGTCTTCTTTGATTGCCTCTTCAATCTTTTCATTATATCCTTTGATATTACGAACTCCTAGGTATGACATCATGCGATATCTTTCCTCCATTTCTTTCACAACCCATTTAAGAGCAACTACTGCTTTCTTCGGATCAGTCACAACAGGAGTGAGAAGATGGGGAATTCCATTGTAAACCGAAAGCTCCAACATCTTCGGATCAATCATTATAAACTTGCATTGATCTGGGCGCATAGAATACAAAATCGAAACGATCATAGTATTCACTGCAACAGATTTACCAGAGCCAGTTGTCCCAGCAACAAGAAGATGCGGCATCTTTGCTAAATCAACAACAATTGGTTCACCAGAAATATTCTTTCCAAGAGCAACTGGCAATTGAAATTCTTGCTTCCTATATTCATCACTATTGATTATATCTTTTAATAGAACTATTTCTCTTTGCTCATTCGGTAATTCTATGCCTAAAGCATTCTTTCCTGATATTACAGAGATTCTTGCTGAGTTTGCACTTAATGAACGAGCAATATCATCGCATAATCCAATCACACGCGATGATTTAGTTCCTGGTAGTGGTTCAAACTCATATAGAGTAATTACTGGACCAATATGATAACTGATAATCTTACCAAAGACACTAAAGTCTTTCAAAACCTTTATCAGTTTATCAGCTATCAACTGCGCTTGATGATGGTTCGCTACAACCTTTCTACCAAAATTTGCAGAAAGAAAATTAATATCCGGTAGTCTGAAAGTTGAATAATCATTTCGCTTTGGAATAAAGTTTTGAAATATTGGTTTATCAGATTTTGTTTGATTACTATCAACATTATGCGCTTTTGTGTTTGAAGAACTATGAGTAGAATGAATAATAGAACTATCTGTAGAACTGATTGATTGATTATTAACAGGAGTTGATTGATTTGCAAAATTATTCACAGAATTATTTGCAGAAGCTAAATTATTTGAATTGTTCGTTAAATTATAATGATTAGCTGAATTATTATTTGAATTATTATTCAAAGAATTTGAAATAGAACTCACTTTTCTATCATTATTTGCTTCGCCATTCAAATCTCTCGCATTTAAAATACCATTATGATCTTTGTTGCTGATTTCAAATGACTTTTTATTCTCTATATCTTCTACATTCTCTGATTCATCATCTAAATCTAAATCTTCATCGTCATCATAATCATCGTATTCATCATGGTCATCTAAATCATCAAAATCATCCAACTCTTCTAGATACTCCGGATCAGAATAACCAACATTCTCTCCATTCTGATTCTGACTTACATCAACATTCTTGCTATCACTATTATCAACAACACAAACATCACCATATTTCTCAATCTCATCTTTATTGACATCAGATTCACAAATAACTCTGTTTATATGAACATTCTTGTTTACAGTGTTTGAATTATCGGCAACTTTATCGCTCTCAACTGTGCCCTGAATTTTTGCACAGTTCGCCTTAATGCCGGCAAGTAATTCATTACGATCATAATAGTCGTTGATCACACTAGACTCATCGTAATCATTATTTGCGGAAAAATCATTGTTTCTCTCACCGCGATTCAATGTTTTTCTTTCAAAGTTTTCTTTGATGATGCTGTTGTCAAAACTCATGCACTTCTTCTCATAAAGTTGTTCGTAAAGTTTTTGATTTGATTCATTAGAAAAAATTTTCTTGAAACCATTATTCTTATCTTCATTTTCCTCAGAAGAATCAGCTTTTTTAGCTTTGATATTCTTCTGTACATATGGTGAGTAAATCTTATTTTTCCTCTCAGCGTGAACATGATTTTGCACCGTCAAATCATCATTCTTCACATTATGATTTCCATTCATTAAAAAATTACTTTCACCTGCGCATGCAAATTTCCCATCTGCCAATCCCAAATTCTCGTCATCAAAATCATCCCCTCTTCTCAGAAAAACTCTAATCCTAAAATATAATCTCTGAAACTTATCAAGTACAAAATATGGAACATCTAATATTTTAAACTTGAACTTACTATGAAATAATTTCTTTGCTTTCTTACTCCTTGACAACAACTCACCCAAAACAAATAAATACAATAAGATAAAGATAATTGAAACATTCACCGCCATTGAGTTCATACCCAACTTCTCTATTAATCCTGCGATTACAACTCCTAATATTCCACTACTATAATCAATATTGTTAATTGATGGTAAACTTGAGCAAAAACATACAATGAGAAATAGATATATCGAATTACATCTCTTCACTCTTAGGAAATACAATATTGGATTGATAAGAAAAACTGACAGAATTAATAATTTAAACCTTCCAAGAACTTCAGATGATAAATTTGAAAATTTAAACAAAAAAGATAATAAGCTGCTCCCATCTTCAAACTCAGTTGCAATAGAATATGAAAGATGATCTGATTTATCAATAAAAGGTAAAGCACATAATAAAAATACACAAAGAATTTGGAAAAAACTAAAAAGTGTCAGAATTTGACTTTTCCTTTCGTTCATTTAATAAAAATTATTAATATAAAAGTTCAGTATTATAACATGTTATAATATAGAGCAAATATGTTAAAAAGGCGTGTTGTGGGAGGTAAGACTTTGTCATCCTAGTTTATAATATTTATTATTAAACGCAGTATCTTGTCAAGTCTTTGTCATCCTAGTC
>JBIKUW010000113.1:0-3431 GCA_044347385.1 Rickettsiales bacterium | reverse complement strand
CTAAGATCCTACGTTTAATGACAAGCATTAAACTAGGATGACAATACTTTGTAGGATGACAAAACAAAATTGCTGTAATTTTTAGTGAAAGGCGTAATTTCTTTAAACATTCTAATCGATTATGTAATAAATATCATTATTTATTTATCTTCACCACAGATATATTTCTACCAAAAACCTCTGATCCCTTTTCGATTTCACCACTCAATGTCCCTCTTCTATAACTAAAATAGTCGTTATTACTCAAAGTATCAATCTCGGTGTTGTCTATATTTCTCTGCGGAATTCCAAGATTCATCAATTTGTAAACAATTGCATTACTTAAATCAAAATAATAGCCGCCTTCTCTTTTCTCAAAAAAATCATCAAAAACTTTGTCCTGCTCAATCCATTTATCATAAAAATCTTGCTGAACTTGATATGAATCTTGCTGGATCATTGGACCAATCACCACATTTATATTTTCAACCTTGCTGCCAAATCTATTCTCAAATATAAACAAAATATTCTTAAATAAATCAGAATATGCACCCCTCCATCCTGCATGACAACAACAAATTACACTGGCTTTCTCATCAAAAAAAACAATTGGAGCGCAATCAGCAGTTGAAATTCCAAGAAGAATGCTTGGCAGTCTTGTAATTATCGCATCACACTCAATCTCATCACATTTATCAAGATCATCATAATTTTCGAGAACAAAAACCTCATCTGTATGACTCTGGTTTACCATAAAAAGCTTATTATCGCCTTCAAATGAATTGCAAACAATCCTCCTATTCAACATAACATAATTCAAGTCATCACCAGAATGAACATCACAATTTAAACTTTTAAACTTACCCTCGCTCACCCCGCCAAATGAGCCAAAAAATCTAAAATCACAAAAATCCATATAGATAAAATAAAAATTTTTAGATTATAGATCTATTATTTTTGTATATCAATCTAATTCATGATCTTAATAAATAAAATATATCTAATATAATTACCCTCTTGTATGTTGATTACTTTTCTCAAAATCACCAACTACCTCTTCAACAACAATGGACATCATATTTAATAAAGCTGACCTACCTAAAAAAGTTTTAACGTCAAATTTTTGTTTAAAAAAGATTTCAGCAATCTCCTTAGGTACAAGATGCTTCTCACTAAATGAAAGATTTGCGTTAACTTTATTCATCAGGCAGATATATGGTGTAACTTTGATTTCGAATGTCACATCACACTTACCTTCCTTTTTATCATCTAAATAGTTTTTATATATTTCTTTCAATTCATTATTGCATCTATCGATCGCAAGCTTTCGAATTTCTGGATTATTTGCAAAATCATTCTCAATTTTCTTAAAATGCTCCTTCAAAAAGTATTTACTTACGCCATCATTATTGGACAAAACTCCCAGATATGGAATCTCAACAATCTCAAAATTATAAAACCCATACAAACTCGTATGTTTAATTAAATTTTCTGCATCAAATTTACAAATTAAATTGCCATCAGACGCATCACACATCAGAAAACTTCTGGAGCACACATCTCTAATTACAATGAAAAAGTGATCTGGTTTTGCACGAACTACAAATAAATTTTCAAAAAGTTTTTTCTTATTCAGAGTTAATATTTCATTATTTGCATTCACCAAATTTCTTATAAAATTTTCCTGGTTAATGTTAAGAGTTTTATCTTCTAAAAGCATAAAATCATTTTCTGTTTCACTAAAGACTCCATTGTGATTTACATATGAACGATAGTTCATCTTGAACTTCAATTGATCCATAACATCTTTTAATGTAATCAAGTTCTCAGCAAAGGACATCCTGCCCTCATTTAATTTTCCAGACCTAGGAAATGTCAAATCAAGACTTAATAGAAATTCTTCTAACGGCTCCCAATTTTTCTTACTTTTCTCTTCGTGAAGTTTCGCCACTTTTGCCCATTTTTTCTCAACTTCAGACTCCAAAGAATTATCTATAACAAGTATATTATTCGACGCAGCATCTTGCGCACCTAAATCTTGCACACCTAGATCTACTTTTGTAGTAATATAATTGATAATTTGCAAAGCATCTCTTAAAACCTTAAGTTTTTCAGCCTCTCTAAACATACTTATTAAAAAAATATATAATTATAAATATTTTAATGTTTTTTAAAAAAATATCAAGAAATTATCAATGAGAAATTAAACTCATAGATGCAAAAGAACTTAGATTTAGGAAATTCTTTGTTGCCTCTAACTTAATCAAGTTATCAATCTCCTCTGTCATCTTAATAGAAATGAACTTCTCCTTATCAGAATCGCTGAACTTCTCATTATCAGAACCACTGCATTCTAATGAATAAACATAATCCTTTATCGAGTATATTTTTTTCGCACCATCATCGGAAAGCTTCAATAAAACTTTTTCTAAGATCTTGGAATCAAGCAAAATCTTATCTTTATTATCAACGCCATTATTCACATGCGATAATAAATGAAAAACTGTTTCTATTTTCCCACTCAAATTCGAATCTTCTCTTTCTCCTATCAGATTTAACATATTATTCAAATGTGATTCACACTTAACCTTAAACTGAGATCTAACATCTTTATCTTTTTTCAGATCATTATCAATTTTTGAAAACCTTTTTGATAAAACATTCACCTTCTCCAAACCATCCAATATCTTTTTCACATCTCTATCATTCTTATAAAAAGATTCATACACAATCTTCATTGCATATCTATCAATTTCCAAACCACGCAAGCAATCTAAACTTGCATTCTTCAAAAGATCTTTTGTATCAAAATTACAAATTAAATTATAATCCCATCCATCAACTAAAATACATTCATCGGTTTGAGTGACAATCACAACAAATCTGTGGCTTTCTTCTGTCTTTACAATAAAAAAATTTTTAAAGAAATAATCCGTGTTTTTTCTCTTTTTTAATTTGCTATTCTTTTCAATAACCAATAATTTGAGAATTTGCATCGCATACTCTCCGCAATCTCCGATCTTTGACCTACTCAAATCTTTTGCCTTTGATAACTCAGTATTAATATAATTCCCAAAATCTTTGATATATTTACTATGCTCATCACCCTCAATCACAAAATTATTTCTATAAAGACTAATGCTTCTTATAAATTTTTCATTATCAATCAAATCCTTTAATTCCTTTAATTTTTTCGGTAAATTCTTTTTATTGTTCGCCTCAAAAGCGTCACATAAAACATTCAGAACATTTTTATTCTCGGCACTTTTCGTTTTATAAATTTCTTCTAATTTACTCCAATTTTTCTCAAACTTTCCGTTTTCCATGTTAATTAAAAAAATATAATTGTTAATACTTTAACATTCTTATCTATTTATATCAAGTAAATTATAAAATTTTCCATCATTATTAAATAATGTTGAATAGACTTGACACTTCCTTCAAAAAACGTT
>JBIKUW010000044.1:0-9726 GCA_044347385.1 Rickettsiales bacterium | reverse complement strand
CTCTTTTATTGGATCAGCTCCAGTATAATTTGCTAAAACATTACTAACAGTAGTGTTAATTGCTGGGGTAAGCGGCTTTACAATTTGTCTAAGAATATCTAATATTGCACTTATATCATTCTCAACTTTATTTTCCTCATTCGCAATATTATCGTATTTTATAGTGTTTCTTATTATCAAACCAGTAACGGCTATAACACAAAGAGAAGCAGAAACAACGATAGGTTTGTAAAACTTATTGCACACTCTAGTAACTTTCTTGCAAACCTTTGAAGCGCAAGAACCACCATCTACTCTGGCAATCTGTCCATCAATAGGTACTTTATTTTTACATTTGGCCATATTTTATATACGCAAAAACAATGCCAAATATTACTTATACAACTAATAATTGTCAATATCTTTTAGAAAATATAAAAGACGTTATAAATTACTTAATTTATAATTAAGCCAAAACATTATACAATTAATTGATAGTTTCTAATTTAGATTTATTTTCAAAAGAGATGCATTTAAATAAATTTTTTGGCAAACTCACATTAGAATCAACAAGATAACAAGTAAAAATACATGCAAAAAAAGATGATACAATCATCAAACAGAAACATGCTACCATAACATCTCCATTAACTAAAAATCTTAAATCATCATAACAAACGTTTTTAATCTTATCAAAATCTTTAAATGCATTCATAAATTCATTCATTCCCGAAGTTGGATTTTTTGCATTCTTGCAGACTTCGTTATAAAATTCATAACATTTTGATAATTCTGAATTACTAGAAATAAATTTCAATAATTCTCCACGATTAGAATTTTCAATTAACTGAACAAATTTTTTATACACTGCATTACTAAAATTTTCCTCTATATATTTAAGAAACTCTTTATTCTCGAATTCTATAAGACTATTCATTTTACTTGAAATAGCAGAACGTAAATTATCTAAATCATCGCCACGATGATAAATGACTCTATGCTCGAGATATACAACAGATTGATTTACATCATATTTCCCAAGCAAACCATTCATAAATGGAATTGGTGGGCCATATAAAAGCCTATAAAGTTTTGCATTTTCTGAAATTATACAAAAAATAAAACCCACAGTAGTACCAACAAAAACTAACAATAATATTCCTGCTCCTAGAAACATTTTGGACATAAACTACTATTTAATCTAAAAAATACATAATATATTATGTATTATGTATGAATTTATTAAAAATACAAATAAATTCTTTAATAAACTACTCTCCCTTTACCCATTGAATGACCTCTTTCTTCACTTCCATCAGCTAATTTATAAAATACAACTAATAATTGTCAATATCTCTTAAGGGAAAATTAACTTAATTTATATCAACCTATACTTTTAGTACTATTTCCAACACTTGTCAAATTGAAATGTGCAAATGGACCATTCGATGTTGTATAATAACCTAATGTTGCGTTAGTATGATTATGATCTGCCAAATCTAGATTATCCTGATGATCAATATCATGATGCTCTTCATGATGCTCAAATGGATAAGCAAGCAAACGTTTCATACTTAAATCTGTAGAACTAGCTGTATAATTCATATTTCTCAATAATGAAACAACTTTGTGCAAATCACTTTGAATCTTATCTGTATTCACTACATGTCCAGCAATATTACTTAATAATTTAGAGATATTCACCGCAGATTGACTAAGAGCTCCTACTGCTACATCCAAATTTCTTAAAACTTCAACATTACCCGCAGAAAAACTCTGACAGATATATGTTGCAGCAGCTATAGAAACAGTTGTCTTGTAAACGCATTACATACAACAGAACATCTTGCCCAAAAATTTGAAGTACCAGCTTGTTTCCTTGAATTACTATTCTCTATTAATCCCTCATCATCTCTGTCCATATATATAATCTATAAAATAAAATTAATGTACATGCTACGACATTAACATCGATTGTCAATGTCTATATTAAGAAAAATTAATATGTCCTTGTAATACTACTCTCCTTGACCCATTGAATAACCCATTTCTTCGCTTCCATCAGCTAATTTATAGAAATATAATTTCTCCATTTTTATAACGTCAAAATCAGAATCAGTCAAAATTTTTAGCAAATCGACTATATCGGAATGCGAAATTCCCTCACCATTAAATCTGCACATCCAATGATCGCAGAACTCTATTTTCTTCTCATCTTTCTTAACACTATTAGCTGACCAAACTGTCAAACCACGGGATAAAATTGATGCCAATTTTAATTTTCTACAATCAGATAACGATCTGTTGATTTTTTCTGCTAATTCACTTCCATAATAACACTTCCAATCAATAAAGAAATCAACACCGACTAACCTTTTGTCTCCCTTATTCTCAGATTCTGTTAAAAATTTATGATACTTCTTACTATCAAAATGATCAATTCTGCCAGCACCATCACCACTGGTATCGTCGCTACATTTCAAACGAGTTGGCTTTTGACCAAAATGATCTATCACAGCTTGAGCAAACTCCTGAGTTCCCATTTTCATTTTACTCACTCCTTCAACATACAAATCTTTTGTATGATACCCTTGATCAAGAGTTGCTAACAATGCATTTTCAATCATTCCAGCTTCTTTATGAATACCCAAATGTTTTAACATCATAATAGAAGCATTTAAGAATGCAGTTGGATTTGCTGTGTTCAAACCAGTCATTCTCGGAGCAGAACCATGAATCGCTTCAAACATCGCATATTTATCACCAAGATTTGCACTACCAGCAATACCAACAGATCCACAAACTTCAGAAGCGATATCAGAAATTATATCACCATATAAATTCTCCGTTACAATAACATCAAAAAGATGTGGTTTTGCAGCTATTCTAGCAGATCCAATATCAATAATATAATGTTCTTTTTCAATATCAGGATAATGAGCTCCAACTTCTAAAAATGCTTTGTAAAACATTCCATCAGCCATTTTCATGATATTATCTTTAACCATACAAGTCACTTTTTTCCTTTTATGCTTACGAGCATACTCAAACGCAAAGTGACAAATTTTTAAAGAACCAGCGCGTGTTAATAATTTTAAAGAAGAATAAGATCCAGCCGTTTGTCTGTGCTCTATTCCTGCATATAAGTCTTCCTCATTCTCACGAATTATTACAATATCCATTTTCTTAGGTGAATGCTCAATCACAGGGTAATAAGAAACAGAAGGACGAAGATTAACATACAAACCAAGTTCTTTACGCATTGTAACATTTAAACTTTTATAACCAGCTCCCATAGGGGTCGTGATTGGAGCCTTCAACATCACATCATTTCTTCTTATAATATCCCATGCAACATTATCAATACCAGAGCTTGCTCCTGTATGATAAATTTTTTCACCAACAATTGCGCAATCATATTGCAAATCTACTTTTGCAGCATCCAAAACACTCACAACAGCTCGAGTAATCTCTGGGCCAATACCATCACCTTCAATTAATGTAATTCTATGAGACATTTCACACTATATTTTAATTTTTATGCAATTATTATAATGCAAGAAAATGAAATTACAATTAATAAAAATTACATATGTATTAAGATAAATTTGAAAGTTATAATTTAAAATAAATACATCAATTTACTAGATCACTATAATTCTTTCTTCTAACTATAAAATGCAATCCATAGATTATAAAACACAACAAACACACTGGATAAATCATATTGATATCATTTACTATTGCATAAACATAATTTTCTGTGAAAAAATGCTTTATTTCCTTATTAAAAAACAAAAACTGAACAAATAAATTCATCTCGAAAAAAATTTGTATAAAACATAGTGAAAAAGAAAATTTCTCATAAAAATTGTCAAGTATCTTAGTTGGAGTAGAATTTCTATGATTAATAATTCTCGTCACTATCACTGGAGAATATAATATCCCTTGAATTGCGCAACAAATCACGACCTTGGTGAGAATATTATCCCCATTAGAAAAAAACTTAGGACTAAATTTAGTAATGATCAAATATGACATAAATCCCAATATCACAGATGGAATCCTTCCTATAAAATAGAAAATTTTATTAAAAATGTGATGAGGCTTTCCTTGAAGCGATTGAATATAATCAGATGTATTTCTAGCAAAGAAATAACTAACAAACGTTGTAATTAATGCTAATATTAAATCTTCAACAATCAATATCGATGCTGGTTTAAGCAATTCAAAACTTAAATTTTTAATTGAATAAAATAGAAAAACTATCGTTACAAATGAAAATATTAAAAACATTACTGTTGTTAATACAGACCCTGCAATATACAGCACTGCGTTCTGAAGCTTCACCCTAATATGTGCAAAAACATATATAAACACGACAATTACTCCCAAAGCTATTAAACCGAAGAAAATAGACAAAATAGGATTGTTTGTCACTATATAGAACAGCATATAAAGCGTGAAAAAAAGTTTTAACGCTAATAAGAGATATACCACCATCTTACTCAAAATGCTAAAGCTGATACTCAACTTCGGTAAGCGTATCTTCTGATCTCCGAACAGAAATTTATTCAATCTATCAAATTTCTTATATATCGTAATTATTGGCAATGTTAAAATTACTATTAAGAAAATTAATGTTGAGATCTGCACAGAATATTCATTAAAATAATAAATATTATAAATATGAAAAAGAATTTACGCAATATAATATATTGTAAATCAAAAATGAAACAAAATATCTTATATAACATAAACTCTAGCTAGAAATAGCTTTATCCTTATGAGTTGTTATTCTCTAATTCTTCATCATGCCTTTCTTCTGAATCTTCTTTCTGTTGATTCTCTTGTTTATCTGATGATGAAGTTTGCGATTTAGTCAATGCATCATGAATATTTGATAACATTTGATTGTTAGCATCAATCTTTTGATGAAGCTCATTAACACTTTGATGCAATTGTTGCACATGATCAGTACCTTGTTGCATTTGTTGCTGAACATATGGATGATACTGAGAACCCTGTACAAAATATTGCCCATGAACTAAAGGTTGCATTGAAGGCACTGATTGCAAAGCAGGAGCGGCCCCATATGCAGGAGCCGAATATACTGGAGCTGGGTATGAAGGAGCAGGTACAGCCCCATACGCTTGCGCTGGTGATATAGGGTATGCTTGTTGAGGCGCTGCGGCATAAACCCTTCCCACTCCCGTACCTTGACTAAATTGCTGCTGCGCCATTGGCTGCTGCATCGATTGCTGTTGCGAACCCTCTTGCTGAGCTTCAAGACTTCTTCTTCTCAACATATTTTCTTTTGATGACATGATATTTACCTAAAAAATTAATATATTTAAATATTATGAAAAAAATTTAATACTTGGAAACATAAAATACAAAAAATTAATAATCAATTTCCAACAACAAATATTAAAACACTAAATCTCTCTTTTCATATAAGAAATAACTGTTAAAATCACAAAAATTTTAATAATGAAAATGTGAAAAATATTGCTATTCTTTTTGGTGGTCAAAGCGCTGAACATGAGATCTCCATTATATCAGCTAGGAACATATTTAAAGCTATTGATACAAATCTTTTCAAACCAACATTGATTGGAATCAGTCGCACTGGATGCTTTTATACAATATCTCCAAAATTGATGGAGACTGTTACACAAATTGACGATGAAACAAACTCAGAAAAACATTTAGTAAATTTTACAAGATATCCTGATAGAACTGAGATCGATGGCGAAAAAATTGATTCTGCTTTCTCTATAATACATGGGCAATCGGGCGAAGATGGAATTATACCAGGGTTCTGTGAGGCGTATAATTTACCATATGTGGGATGCAATACACTATCATCTGCAATTTGCATGGATAAAGAAATGACGAAGCTAATTTCAATTCATAATGACATTCCAACAACTCCATTTATAGCTTTCAATGAACAAAACATCCCGAAATACGAAGATTGCGCAAAAAAACTCAAATCACCTTTCTTCATGAAAATAGCAAATCTCGGATCATCAATAGGAGTTTATAAAATAAAATCTGAACAAGATTACGATGAAAAAATCAAAACAATTTGGAAATTTGGAACAAAAGTTTTAGTGGAAGCAGCAGTTCCAAACCCACAAGAAATCGAAATCGCTATTTTTGAATCCGATAATAAAGTTATGGCATCTGATGTGCTAGGAGAGATAAAGCCAAATCACGAATTCTACACATATGAAGCAAAATATCTAGATCCAAATGGCGCTGACCTGATCGTACCAGCAAATGTAAATGAAGATATTGTAAGTAAAATCAAAGAAATGGGAATCAAGATTTTCAAAGCCTTTCATTGCAATGGTCTAGCTAGAATAGATTTTTTAGTGAATGGAGAAGAAGTTTTTTTCAATGAAATTAACACTCTTCCCGGATTCACAAACATCAGTATGTATCCAACATTATTTCAAAAATCCGGAATGACATATTCCGAGCTTATCACAAAACTAATCGAATCCAGCTTTACAAAGAAAAAAATTGATATTGATGGAATGATGAGAGAATGCTAAAAATTTACATTCTGCAAGAACTAAAAACTAGTTACCTTTCTGCGCTCCAATCTCTTTTGAACTTGGAAGTTGAATATAATCATGGAGAGTTAGTATTTTTCCATTCCTCATAACATCTTCATATGATTCTTCACTAAAAACTTCAATTCTTTTCTTGATTTTGCTAATGAACTTTTCATAGACTTCTTGATTATTATTACGTATGTTCGCTTCATCGTACTTAATATTGTATATCTTCTCTTGGTGCAATCCTGCGAAACAAGATCCACTAAATCGCTTATCATCCTCTACATCATAATCCTTATTAAAAAATCTTCTATTTTCCTTAAAAAAATAAAGCAGATAAACCGGATTATATTCTTTATGAGAATGAAGTCCTTCCAAAACCATCGAAGAAAATAAAATTTTCATGAATTTTCCCCTACAACTCTCATTAATCAACAATAACTCCCCTGATAATTCTTTCAAACATTCATTAGAAAACAACTCTTTATATTTGGTATTAACTTTTTTCGAAATCTCGTCTCTCAACGAACAATTTATAACATTTTCCTTCTCTACAATAAATTTTAATTCTTTCATGAAAGATTCACGAAAAATTCCATAAACTGATCCCAATTGAGCGCTCATTACTCTGTCACCGATACCAGCGATACCAGCTGTAAAAATATAATTTCCACTTGAATCGCAAGAAATCTCTTTGTAATAGATTTTTGTCTTGCATACATGACCTGAATGTCTCATCTCATACTCTTTATCAAAAAGCTTTATATTATTTTTATAAATAATTCTCAGATGACTTAATTTCACATCTTTCATCTCTCTAACTATATCTGAAACTACAACTGAGCTGATAATTCTTTGAAATTTTTCAATACTCTTCACTCCTTTGAATTGATTACAAAGATGCATTATTTTATCATCAGAAAATTTATCTTTAAATTGTCCTTCAATAGTGCTAGCAAGATCTTTCCTCGCTGATCTCAACTTTTCATTAATCTTGATAGACTGATTTTCATTCCCTAAATTTTCCTTATTTGCTTTATAAGCGACTATAGTAGATTCAAACATAATATATTAACAAAATAAATAAAATTAATTTTATATTAAATCTAATTTTATTCAACAATATATGATTAATATATTGTGAATTTTTGAAAAATTACCTCATAATTTAAACTCTAAATTAACATTTTTGATATTTTAAAAAAAACTTTATTTTGCTATACTAAACAAAATTTAAAATCTATTATTAAATGAAAGATAATATTCAAAATCAAATGCCCACTTCTCCACATTTATGGATTTATAAATGGCAAATCAACATGGTACTCTCTATTTGTCATCGTATCAGTGGGGTTTTTTTGTATATTTTTTTACTAAAAATAATTTGGATTTTCTCACTTAACATCATTTACCCTGAATCTCCAGTTGTACTTTTCTGCAATGAAGTTTTAAAATCTGTCTATGGAAAAATTGCCATCACATTTATGAGTTTTTTATTTTACTATCATTTATTCAATGGAATAAGACATCTATTCTGGGATATGGGAACGGGTTTTGAAATAAAAACCATGCAGTTCACAAGCATCCTAGTGCTATTCTGTACATTTATTCTCACTGGCATCACAGGATTTATGATATTTGCTAGCTAAATTTTATTTCTTTAAAATAAATAAATATACAATTATTAATAAATCAATTTTTAATCAAAATTTAATTTAAATCTTATATTCTTCAAAAAAATTAATATTGATAAATATATGATTTACTCATCAAAGAATAAATATAAGAATTATCAGGAAAGATGTCTTCTTATACAAATTCCATATTCTGTTGTTTCTGGTACCACAAACTCACCAGAAAATAGCAGAATTAACACAATCACTGTTATAGAAAATTGCTCAAATACCTACCCATTTGAAGTTCAAAACATAAATAATATTAGCACGTTATTTTATTGGAATGGTAATGAATTTCAAGAATTTGTTAGCCCATCTCAATATTCAAACGTTCAACTAGAAATATTATCTAGCTCTTTGAACAAGGAATATGTGGTAAAAATTTGCCCTCAAAATAAAAATCACACTATGATTCTTGGCGATCAAATAATTGAACCATACTATCAATATTATGATATAGTAAATATTACAAAAGATAGTAAGGCAATGATAACTACAATACCAGATCTTTTCTTTGAAATTGAAGATTACGATAATTACTTAAATCTTAATACATACGTTCCAAAAGATCCAAGCTCAGTGGAGAATCAATAACAATTTAACTTTAATTAATTATTTAATTAAAATTTAATAAAATAATTATATTCTTTAAAAAACTTAATACCAACAAAAATATTAAGTTAGTTAAAAAATTTGTTAAAGGTAAATTTATGAACACGTGCAAAACAAAAATCAATCAACAATGTTTATTAGTTGATATCCCATATGATGTAGTTGCTAGCAATAATGTTTCTAACAATATGATCAATGGCATCTCAGTTGTGCAGAACGGCCCTTTTACTCACCCATTCCAAGTTGCATATAATATTTTTCCTGGTGGTGGAGCTAGTCAATTACAATATTGGGATAACTCATCTTCAACATTTGTAAATTTTGGACCAGGTCAATATTCAAATGTAAATTTACAAATTTTAGCTGATAACGATAACTGTCAGTATGTTGTAATGCTTTGTCCTAGGAATCAAAATATAAGCATGGTTGTTGGAAATCAAACAATTGAGCCATATTATCAATATTATGATGTTCTTTACTCTAGTCCTACTGGTGATTTATCGCTAGTCCCTGATAGCTGCTTCACACCGCCAGCAAATCTTGGTTGCTCGGGATCTGCTTGTATAAGCATCGCAAATTGTACAATGTAAAACAATAAAACACTGAAATTCACTAAACTAAATGTTGAAATGTATATAACAAATCAAATTTCTTCAACAATGGTTTTGATATGCAATTCAACTTTATGAACGAATGAATTTTTATAGAAAATGACAACTGATATATATATTTTCAATTCTCATAATAAAGAATCACAAAGATTCTAAATTATGCTATAATAATTTTTGAGATTTTCAAGTTCCAATAATATGGGAAATTATTGGAATCATAAATCATGTACGCTTGATCTGTTAATGCATTTTAACTTTAGTAAATCTACTAAATTA
>JBIKUW010000120.1:0-2803 GCA_044347385.1 Rickettsiales bacterium | reverse complement strand
AGAACAGTTCATTGGAGTTGTACAAGGCATATCAACACAATCAGGAGCAACAAAACAAGAATCTGGTACTAATGTTAGATCACCAGTAGTTGTAGTAGCAACGATATCATAGTATTTGTAGTATGGTTCGAATGTTTGGTTACCAACTGTCATAGCAGTGTTTTGATTTCTAGGGCAAAGCATTACTATGTATTCACAATCTTCATTATTAATAATAATATCTAAATCAACATTCGAATATTGAGCTGGAGTAAAACTAGTGAAAGTTGAAGTTGTAGTGTTCCAGTATTGTAATTGGCTCGTTCCACCACCAGCATATGTGCTGTATGCAACTTGGAATGGGTAAGTAAATCCACCATTTTGTACAACATAAATACCATTCAATCCATTAATACCGTTACTTGTACTAGCAACTACATCAAAAGGGATTTCAACTAATAAACATTGTTCATTAGCTTGCGTTTGGCATGCTATCATATATTACCTGTATAAAAAGTATAAAAAAACGAGCTTTTAGCATTGTTGCATCAAGCTATATACATGTTATATTTTTGTAATTAAAATTTTATTAAAAATTGAACTTTAAAAAATTGTGCAATTAAAGGTTGCTTAATAAAAAAAACTTAAGAGCATTATATTGATAAATATACCATTGCTCCCTAAATTGCTGCTATTCTTAAGAAAAATGATGCATTTCATCCTTAATGGATAAATAATTATAAATCTAAATTAATATTCAAAATATACCTCAAAAAACACTTTTTAAAAACAAAAGGATTAAATAAACTTTCCAAACACTTGTTATTTTCTAGAATACTACTATATAATATAAATAAAATTAAAATATCATTTGGTTATAAAATGGGATTCACCGATAGATTCAAAAAAAATAAAGAAAATATTAATGGAATTGATGAAAATCAGGAAACAACAATTCACGACACTGAAAATTGCCAAACAAATGACGATGTCCATTTTGCCGATGCGCACGGATTTGCAGAAGAAGTTGTAAAACTCAAAACAGAGCTAGAAGAACAAAAAAAAAGAAATGAACTAATGCTAAGAGTCCTTGCAGATAAAGACAATCAGATTAAGTCTTCCGCTGAATTTGCAAAAAAAGATATTCAAATCGCAAAAGATGATTATGCTAAAAAATTTGTTGGTGAGATTGCTCCTTCGTTCAGCACATTATTCAGAGCGATACACGCAATAGAATCAAAATTTGGCAATGATATCGATGTTAAAGCTTTATCAACTATAAATGAAAATATCAAAAACGAATTCAAAAAATTAGGTGTTGAATTTGTAAAACCAGCAGTAGGAGAAATTGCAGATTCAAATAAACACAACATTCTAACTTTCATACCTAATCCTGAGATGGAAAATGGGCAAATTGCAGATGTGATTTCTTTCTGCTGGACTGTTGGCAATAAAGTTGTGAAATGTGCTGACGTAATTGTTGTAAAAAATGATTAATTATAAACAATTGAATTCTTAAAACTATATTTTAATCATCAGCAACTCAAAATCTCTACAATATTAGTACAAAATAACAAATTATTAATATTGTTATTACTGAATAATTCAACTAAAATTCTAATATTAGGTTACGTTTTATACATAAATATGAAAATTAAACTTGGTATTTTTATTTCTGGTTCAGGAACAAATTTAAAAAACATTATTGATTCAATCAATCAAAAAGAAATCGATGCTGAAATTCAATTTGTGTTTTCAAACAATCCTGATGCTTATGGTCTGCAAATAGCTAAAGATAATAATATTCAAACTTTCTGTCTTCCAAAAATTAAATTTCCGAAAGATCTTGATTCTCAAGAAAGAAAAGATTATGAGAAAGAAATTCTCAATATGATAAAAGATTTTGACGTTGATTATTTATGCCTAGCTGGATTTATGCATATTTTGAGGCAAGATTTCATCAATCATTATTCTAATAAAATTATAAACATTCACCCTGCTCTGCTACCATCATTTAAAGGAACAAACGGAGCAAAGCAAGCCTTTGATTGCAGCGTAAAAATCGCAGGATGCACTGTTCACTACGTCCTACCTGAAATTGACTCTGGAGAAATAATATCTCAAGGAGCTGTAACAATTGACGGATGTAAAAATGCAGATGAATTAGCAAAAAAAATTCTAAAAGCTGAGTACATGGCATACACTCTCAGCTTAAAAAAATTATGCGGAAGAAATGAGGATGATTTGAAAAAATATAGAGCAAAAGCCTATGAAAACGAAATTCTACTCTATTAATTTAGTAAATTAAATATTATGGGCTTCTTCTTTGAGAACTACATTTCATAAATCTTCAAAATCTATTCCTAAACCTTTCAACTTCCTATGCAAAGATGACCTATCAATTTTTATATGCTCAGCTGTTTTACTAATCGATAATGAATTCCTTCTCAAATGGAATAACAAATAATATTTCTCAAATTCGTCTCTTGCCTCTTTCAAAGGAAAAGGCAAAATCTTTTGTAGATCAAAATTGCTCGCATTATTACTGAAAATATTCGTTGTGATTTTTGATGCATCAATTTTTTTTAATTTTGAATGATTATTGTTCATCATAATCCATTCAATCACTAATTTTAACTGAGCAACATTTCCAGGCCAATCATAGGTCTGTAATTTATACATCGCGTCATCCGTAAACTCTTTAAACAACAAACTATTTGACTCAACAAAATAATTTATAAAAAATCTGCATAACTCAGGTATGTCTTCAATTCTACTTTTCAAAGCCGGAACATTAATCGTCACAGCATTCAATCTATTAAAT
>JBIKUW010000099.1:0-5028 GCA_044347385.1 Rickettsiales bacterium | reverse complement strand
ACCGGTAAATAGTAATGAATGTGCATGTGGTAAATACAAAAGAAATACTAAATATAGGGGCGTTGTTTGTGAGAAATGTGGAGTTGAAATTACAGATTCATTTGTAAGACGCTCTAGAATTGGTCATATTGCTTTAGCAGCTCCGGTTGTACATATTTGGTTTTTAAAATCAATGCCATCAAGAATCAGTATTCTTCTTGATATGCAGCTTCGTGATGTTGAAATGATTCTATATAATAATTTATATGTTGTGATTGATCCTGGAAAAACTGCTTTTGATAGAGGAATTTTATTGCAGGAGGATGAGTACAATGATATAGCAGAAGAGAATATAGGATATAATTTTGTTGCCATGACTGGCGCAGAAGCAATTCATAGGTTGTTGAGTGATTTGAATTTAAAGGAAATAAGTGCAACTCTACGTGCTGAGTTAGGTGACACAAATTCTGAGATTAAGAAGAAAAAGATTATTCGTAGATTGAGATTGATAGAGGATTTCATTCAATCAAAGAATAAGCCGGAATGGATGATCGTAAATGTTATTGCGGTTTTGCCTCCAGATTTAAGACCTTTAGTGATGTTAGAAGCAGGTAGATTTGCTTCTTCTGACCTAAACGACTTATATAGAATGTTGGTGAATCGTAATAATAGATTGAAAAAATTGATTGCATTGTCTGCTCCAGAAATCATTATTCGTAATGAGAAGAGAATGTTGCAGGAAGCTGTTGATTCATTCTTTGATAATAGTAGAAGAGGAAAATCAGCAAAATCTGCTGGAAAACAGAAGCGTTTGTTGAAATCTTTAAGTGACGGATTGAAAGGTAAGCAAGGTCGTTTCAGACAGAACTTACTTGGTAAAAGGGTTGATTATTCAGGTCGTTCGGTAATTGTTGTTGGTCCAAGTTTAAAATTGCATCAGTGTGGATTGCCTAAGAAAATGGCAATTGAATTGTTTAAGCCGTATTTATATAGATTGGTTGAATTATATGGTATTGTTCCAACTTTAAGAGCTGCAAAAAGATATATAGAGAATGATGAGAAACCGGAGATAATTGATTTATTGCAGGAAATTGTTAAAAATCATCCAATTTTATTGAATCGTGCTCCTACTTTACACAGATTGGGTATACAAGCTTTTGAGATTGTCTTAATTGATGGAAAAGCTATTCAATTGCATCCTTTGACTTGTACAGCATTTAATGCAGACTTTGATGGAGATCAAATGGCAGTTCATGTACCTCTCTCGATTGAAGCGCAATTAGAGTGTTATATTTTGATGCTTTCATCCCACAATTTGTTAAGTCCGTCAAATGGTAAACCTATTGTTATGCCAAGTAAGGATATGGTTCTTGGTTGCTATTATTTAACATTAATGGAGAATTCTGAGGATGATAGTGAAGTATTGACAAATTATTGTAGTATTTCTGAAGTTCAGCATGCATTACATAATGGATTTGTTTCATTGCATAAAAAGATTAATTTCAGAATTGTAAATCCTGATGGAACTTTCAAAATGTACCTGACTACCCCTGGTCGTGTGACACTTTATGAATTGTTTGTTGGGAAGATTCCATTTGAGTTAGTAAATATACTTTTAACAAATAAGACTTTAAGTGACTTAGTTGCACATATATATAAAAATTATAGTAGGAGAGACGCCGCAGATTTTGTAGATTTGATCAAGTCAATTGGTTATAAGTATGCAACTTTATCTGGTATTTCTGTTAGTAAGAATGATATGGTAATTCCAGTAGAAAAAGCTGAATTTGTTAATAAATCTTTTGAAGAAGTTGAGGTTTTTGAGCGTCAATTACAAGAAGGTTTAATTACTAGTGAAGAAAAGAAGAATAAGGTTATAGACTGCTGGACGCGTTGTAGTGATTCAGTGTTTGGTGCTTTGATGTCTACTATTTCAAAAAATGTTTGTGCAGATGGGACTATCAATAAAGTGAGTAACTTGAATTCTATTTATATTATGGCAAATTCCGGTGCTCGTGGTTCCCCAGCTCAAATTAAGCAGCTCGCTGGTATGAGGGGGTTGATGTCTAAGCCATCTGGTGAAATTATTGAGCGACCTATTATTTCAAATTTCCGAGAGGGATTAGGTGTGTTTGAATATTTTAATTCTACTCACGGTGCGCGTAAAGGTTTATCAGACACAGCTCTTAAAACAGCAAACTCTGGATATTTGACTCGTAGATTAGTTGATGCTGCTCAGGATTGTATTGTTTCTGAAGAAGATTGTGGAACAACAAGTGGTGTTACAATTTCATCTTTAGTTGATGGAAATGAAGATATTGCTGGTTTTAAAGATGCAATTTTTGGTCGTGTTGTTGCGGAAGATTTATTACATCCTAAAACTAAGGAATTAGTCTTAGGAAGAGGCATGATAATTGATGAGTCTAATATCAAACAGATTTGTGATATCTATGATAACATTACTATAAGATCTCCTATTACATGTAAGTTACATAACAATATTTGTGTGAAATGTTATGGTTTGGATTTAGCAACTGGATATGTTGCTGCAATAGGTGATGCTGTTGGTGTTGTTGCTGCTCAATCTATTGGTGAGCCTGGAACACAGTTGACGATGAGGACATTCCACGTTGGTGGTGCTGCAAGTGGTTCTTCAGAAAGTTCCTCAATTGTTGCTGCTGTTGACGGTAGAGTGAAATTATTGAATGCTAATATTGTGAAAAATGCACAAGATCAACTAATTATCATTAGCAGGATTTGTGAAGTTGTTATTTATGATGAGAATGATAAGATGCGTGCTCGTCATAAAGTTCCATATGGATCAAGAATTTTTGTTAATGATAATGCAGATGTGTTGAAAGGAACAATAATAGCCGAATGGGATTCTTACACATTGCCGATTATCAGTGATGTAGCTGGTTTTGTTAAATATCATGACTTAGAAGTTGGTGTTTCTTATGATGAAGTGATTGATGAAGTTACTTTTGTGAAGAACAGAATTGTGACCGACTGGAAGCAAAAAGCTCGTGGTAGCGATATTCATCCTGCATTGATGATTTGTGATAGAAATGGTGATCCACTTAAGTTACCAAATGGTATGAGTGCGGTTTACTACATTGTACCTGGTACTATTTTAAAAATTAGTGATGGCGATGAAGTTAAGATTGGTGATATAATAGCAAGTGTTCCGCGTGAATTATCAAAAGCTCATGATATTACTGGTGGTTTACCTCGTGTAATTGAGATTTTTGAAGCTCGTAAACCGAGAGATTCTGCTGTCATTAGTGAAATTGATGGTGTGATTGAATTTGGTAAAGACTACAAGACGAAAAGACGTGTAATTGTTAGAGATTCAGAAGATCTAAATGTTGCACATGAATATTTTGTTCCAAAAGGTCAGCACTTGATTGTAAACGAGGGTGATTTTGTTAAAAAAGGTGATTTAATTGTTGATGGTGCTTTGAATCCACATGATGTTTTGAATGTTATGGGAATAGATGGTATTGCGAAATATTTGATCAATGAAGTTCAAAAAGTTTATAGATTGCAGGGTGCAGTAATTAATAATAAACATATCGAAGTTATTCTGCGCGAGATGTTAAAAAAAGTTGAGATTGTTGAGTCTGGAGATACTTTATATCTTGCTGGTGAGCAAATTGATCTTGATGAATATAAGAAAGTGTTGCATGAATGTGAAGTTGAAGGAAAAGTTCCGCCAAGAGTGTTTAGAGTGTTACAGGGTATTACTCGCGCAAGTTTGTCAACGGAATCATTTATCTCTGCTGCTTCTTTCCAGGAGACAGTTAAGGTATTAATTGATGCATCTATTCTTGCGAAGGAAGATATGTTGAAAGGATTGAAAGAGAATGTTATTGTCGGTAGGCTAATCCCTGCTGGTACAGGTTTGCATATGAAGAAAAAACGCGATATGGTTATAAAGCAACTTGAATCGCAACAAGACGTTAGAGAAGATTCTGTAAAAGCTTCTGAGTTAGATGGTTTAATGAACGATAAATTCAGCGATATTATGTTTAATCAAAATAACGATTCAACATTCAATAATCCAACAGCATAAATAATCAATTTATTGCTTTTGTATCTAATATTTTAGATATATCGTTTAATTTTAATTATTAGACGATATAAATGCCATTATTTAATTTTTTATCAAAAAGAATTGCTAAGAAGATAGAGTTGAACTTATTATATATTTCAGTTTTTGCATCTTTAGTCTTTGAAGTTGAAGCTTATAGTAATAAATATTTAAATTTTTTAGGGCTTGGATTTTCCAATCTTTTTGGAGTAGTGAGAACTTGCTACATAACAAATTGTCCTTTTTCTGGAATTGGAGATGTAGATCTGAATGATTATATTTCAAATACTTGGGCATTTAGAAAGACAATGGGTAAAATTATTAAAGATGCTGGTTGGTGGTGTGAAAATTTAGGCTGGGGATGCGGATTTGATAAATTAACAGGAATAGAGAGAATAATTTATATTAGTTTTGTTAATAGTGGAGAAAATGAATCGTATGATTTTACAGTTTTTTTAAAAGATTTTGATCCAAGTGCGCACATGCTTTATTGTGGATCAAAGGAATTGCAGGATATGTATCCAAACGGTGTACCGTCTTGTTCTGAAAGATGACTATCTACTTGAAACAATTTTTTGTTTTATGTCAGCAATTGCTTTTGCCGGATTTAGTCCTTTTGGACATGTTCTTGAGCAATTCATTATTGTATGACACCTATATAGTTTAAATGTATCATCTAGTGCATCTAATCTTTCTTTTGTTTTTTCATCTCTAGAGTCGTTTATCCATCTACTAGCTTGCAATAAAACTGCTGGCCCTAAGTATTTTTCCGGGTTCCACCAGTAACTTGGGCAACTTGTTGAACAGCAAGCGCATAATATGCATTCATAAAGTCCGTCAAGTTTTTTGCGTTGTTCTTCAGATTGGAGGCTTTCGCGTTCTTCTGAATGGGAATTTTGCATCCAAGGTTTTATTGAATAATATTGTTTATAAAAATTTCTCATATCAACTACAAG
>JBIKUW010000098.1:0-5033 GCA_044347385.1 Rickettsiales bacterium | reverse complement strand
TTTCAATCTTATATATTATAATCAAAATTATCTTCTTAACTAGTTATAATCGTGAGCATCAGAAGTCCTGAGAAAAATTTCCATCTCGGCCATAGAGATAGGATACGAAAAAAAATTTTATCCAATATAAAATTGGCGGACTATGAGTTATTAGAATTACTACTTTTTAGTGTATTCCAAAGAAAAGATGTAAAGATTCTAGCAAAAAAACTCATTTCTGAATGCGGTGGTTTTTCAAACATATTCTTCACAAATTATCAAAAACTTAAAAAAATAGATGGAATTGGCGATTCTGCCATTGCAATGCTCTTCGGAATTAAGGAAACAATGCAAGAGATTCTTTACAACGATGTTACAAAAAGTGAAAATCTAATACTATCTGATATGAAAGAAATTTTAAATTATTTAAGAATAAAAATTGGAAAAAATCCTAACGAATCCTTCTGCATTCTATATCTTGATAAAAACATGAAGTTAATTCACAAAGAAATTCAGAGCAATGGAACAATTGATCAGGTGATAGTTTACAACAGAGAAATTGTAAAAAAAGCACTAGAAGTTGGTGCAACAAATTTAGTTTTATCGCACAATCATCCGAGTGGGAATCCAAAACCATCAAAAGCTGATGTTGATCTCACATTGCAGCTACAAAACATATGCAAAAACATTGGAATTAAAGTTGTTGATCATATAATAGTCACAAACACTAATGTTCACTTCTCTTTTTACAAAGAATGCATAATTTAAATAATATTCAGCAATAAATTATATAACTCCTGCAAAATCTTCAATACATCGAGTTCTGATCTCGTAATCAGTACTCATAATTTCCTCAATAGAATTAAATTTTTTAATATCAGAATAATTATTAAAAATTTTATGAACATAACTTACAATTTCCACAAATCTAATTCTACCTCGCAAGAACAAATCCACAACTATCTCACCAGCAAGATTAAAAATCGTTGCGAGATGTGCATCATTGTTTATTATATCATGAGCCATTTCAATAAATGGAAAGCGATTTCTATCTATATCTTGAAAATCAAACTGCAAATTTTCAATATTCAATTCATCCTCCCCCCAAGATAAATAATTTTCATGAGAAATACTATGAGCAATATGCAATCTCATGTCAGGTTGTGAGAGAAAAGCAAAACTTTTACTCTCAGCTTTATCAACATTTTCAATTTCTAAAATTGCATGCACCACACTTTGAGGATGAATTATTGCATCAACCTTCATTCCAAAAAGATGATGAGCCTCTATTAATTCCAAAGCTTTGTTCATCAAAGTCGCTGAATCAACAGAAATTTTATGACCCATATTCCATCTTGGGTGCTTTATTGCATCAGAAATTGTAACATTCTCAAGCTGTTTATTATTATAATTAAGAAATGGCCCACCAGAAGCAGTAATTATTAATTTTTTAACGTTAAGATCATTCTTATCAGAATTAAAATTCAACATCTTAGTAAAATTCAAAGAATCATTACAATGCAAATTATCTATTTTATAAATATTATTTGATATTCCATTTTCTCTATTTTTTATAAATTCAAATAATTGAAAAGCACTATTATGCTCGGAATCAATCGGTATTAAAGAAATTTTCTGCAATTTCAAATAATTCAAAAAAATCTCACCACCACAAATTATCGCCTCTTTATTAGCCATTGCAATAATTTTCCTGTACGAGTATTTAGCTAAAATATATGAATAATTCAAAGCTTGAAAACCACTTATTGCCATTACCGAAATGTCAAATCCATCACCTTCTTTTAAAATGTTTTCAAAATCATCTATACTAAAAATATTTTTATGATTCGGCAACAAAATTTTTAGTTTACTAAGATATGATCCACTTATGAGTACAATTTTTGGATTAAATTTCATCACTTGTGCAGCAAGTAATCTGTAATTATTTCCACCACACAAAATATTTATTTGAAAAAAATCTGAAAATTTTTCTATAACCTCAAGAGCTTGCGTTCCAATTGAACCAGTGGAACCAAAGATATTAATTAACTTCATTATTTCTAAGATAAAAAAAGATCATATCAGATAATTAGTTGAATAGATCATTTGAAATTTCTTACTCAACTAAAAACATAAAATTTATTCATCCTCTTCTAAAACTTTATACGCACCTTTATCTTTTCTTCTTTCTGAAGATTTACGAGCTGTAGCATCAAGAATTTTTTTTCTCATTCTCAAACTGATCGGAGTCACTTCTATACACTCATCATCATTAATATAAGTAATCATCTCTTCAAGACCCATAGTTTTTGGTGGAACTAAACCATAAGCTTCATCACTTCCAGAAGCGCGCACGTTACTCAATTGCTTACCTTTAATCACATTGATTTCCATGTCTTCATTACGAGCATTTTCACCAATAATCATACCAGTATAAACTTTATCTTGCGGCTTGATATACATCACACCACGATCCTGCAATTTCGAAATAGCATATCCAACTGCTTCACCAGACTCACTAGAAATTAATGCTCCTTTTCTATGTTCATCCAAGCAACCACCAGCAACTTCATCATATCTCAAGAAAGATTTATTTAATACACCAAAACCACGAGTCATGTTAATGAAATCCTGTTTGAATCCAAGCAATAAACGCGAAGGACAGTGGTAAACTAAACGAGTTGTATCAGCGCCAAACTCCAACATCTCAATCATCGTACCCTTTCTTCTACTCAATTCCTCAATCACTTTACCAGAATGTTCAGTTGGAGTATCACAGACAACCTCTTCATACGGTTCAAGTAAAAGATTTTTATCATTTTTGTCACGTCTAAATAAAACCTGAGGTTTTGCAACTGTTAATTCAAACCCTTCACGTCTCATATTTTCAATTAAAACACCAAGTTGCAATTCACCACGACCACAAACTTCGAAACTTTCTGAACTATCAGTATCTTTCACACGAATTGAAACATTCGAGCGCGCTTCGTCATATAAACGCTCACGAATCATACGAGAAGTTAATTTTTTACCTTCAGTACCAGCTAAAGGAGAAGTATTTACACCAATTACAACAGACATCGTCGGTGGATCGATTGGATTAGTTTTAATCACAATTTTTTGTCCAGCAGCACAAATAGTGTCAGATACAGTTGATTTCTCCAAACCAGCAATAATAATAATATCTCCAGCAACTGCATAATCTACTGCAACTCTTTGATTTCCAATGTATTGAAACAACTTAACAGCACGACCATTTTCAATATGTTCACCATCCAAGTGATGAGAAGCAATAGGCGCATTTGTTCTAATAACACCGGTTTCAACACGGCCAATTAATAAACGCCCAGCATACTTATCATAATCAATCATACTCACAGCCATCGAGAAATTCTCACTCTGCTCAATTTTTGGGGCTTTAAAATAGTGCAATAATTTTTTGAATAAAGGCTCTAGATCCTTTCCATCTTTTGTCACCTCCTCAAAAGTATCAACTGCCCAGCCATTACGTCCAGAAGCATATAAACAATGAAAACCAAGTTGGTCATCACTTGCATTCAAATTCAAGAAAAGATTTTCAATTTCATTTAAAACTTCTTTAGCTCTCTCATCTTGTCTATCAATTTTGTTAACAATCACAAGAGGTTGAAGATTTTGCTTCAAAGCTTTTGCAAGAACATATTTTGTCTGCGGCATCACACCTTCTGCACTATCAACTAACAATACAACGCCATCAGCCATCGATAAAATCCTTTCAACTTCACCACCAAAGTCTGCGTGACCAGGTGTATCAATTATATTAATTTTATGCCAAGAACCAGAAGCTTCATCCTTCCAACTTATACTTGCGCATTTTGAAAGAATAGTAATCCCACGTTGCTTTTCAAGATCATTACTATCCATACTACCCATTTTGTCAGCAGTCAAGCCACTTCCATGTTTTCTCAAAGCTTCTTGAATAATACGATCAACCAAAGTTGTTTTTCCATGATCTACATGGGCAATAATAGCAATATTTTTAATATCTTTATATTGACGTTCATCGCCTACATCAGCAACTTTTCCAGAATCACTATGAATTTCCTCACTAACTGTGATACCATTTTCATCAATAACTATCTTTCTTGTACTATCTGTCATTTTAATTTAATAAATTCTAAAGAGCATATTTATGGTATTTTAACAAACTTTTTTAATAAATAAAAGCAAAAAGATTAAAAAATATGATATTGATGAAATGAAAAATTTTATAAAACTCACATCGCCTAATTTACATAAATTATTTGACAATTATAGTTAATAAACTATAATATTAAAAACTTAAGCAATTAAAAACATGAATGATGACAAATCTCCAATAAAAAATAAATTAAAAAAATTATTTGGAATTTTTAATTTCATATTGAAATTATTAACCGACATAATTGAATTACTTAAAAAAAAAGATAAAACACCCGACATTACACAAAATAACACTCATTCAACTTATGGTACCGAAAAAGCAATCGATCCTCCTGAAAGGAGTAATATGGAAGAAGTAACAACTCATTCAACAATTACTCCTGAAAAGAGTGATACAAAACAAACAGGCAATGAAAATAATGTTCATAAAAATACTCATTACGAAGGAAATCGTATCGAAATTCCAAAAGAATTTATAGAAAAATATCAACTTAGCCAATCTGGTAGAGATGATGAAAAAATTAATTCAATTTTTCAAAAAAGATATGAATGGTATGATACTCGTGATGCTTTTCATACTAACGATTTAATAAACTTCAAGCATATAAAAATAACGCAAGGAGAGAAATCGAATAATTTTGACACAACTGGCATAGATATTATTGGAGAAATTAGATCCCATGACAAGGAGAAAGATTGCATTTTTCAATTTATATGGACAAATCATTTTTTATGCGCAACTTTTGATTCAAAAAGCAATACTGTTTATATTAGAGATAGCATTGGTACTGGTAGCAGTTATTCAAAAAATATTGAGAATGCTTTTCGATTATCAAATATGCAATACACAAATATTGTACATGACAAAAATA
>JBIKUW010000033.1:0-12470 GCA_044347385.1 Rickettsiales bacterium | reverse complement strand
TCTTCTAGAATTTTAATTTCTTGTTCTTGTAAGCTAATTGCAAAATTACTTAATTCTATCACATTACTTTGATCTATTTCTTGTTCTTCAGTTTCATCTTTTCTTTCGAGATATCCCAATAGTTTCTCACCAAATCCTATTAAAGTATCGACAGCAGAGTGGGCTTTTTCTATCATGAAACTGAAGCGATATGGAGGAACTTTCACACTTAGTCGTGCTATACTGAGGGCACTTGAGCCTCCTGCACCTCTTGCAATTAATAAATCTTTTGGATTCATAGGTGTATCAAAAATAGAAAGAGAAAGTACTTTTCCATCTATACTTCTATTATTTCTTAGATTATCTAATCTTGATTCGATTGTATCCCATAAATTAAGTAATTCAGAATTTAAAGGTGTAGAGAATACGCTATTATCAAGATGTTTTAATGTTGGATTAGAGCCTGATTCTATAAATTCGATGACATTGTTATTATTTAGAATATCAGATAAGCCGTATTTATTTAATATCTCTTTGTCCCCAGTGAGAATTGCTGTTTCTATCGCGCGTAGTTTATTATTTTTTGATTTTTGCGCATCATCCAGTGTAATTTCTTCCCATCTATTAATAAGATTGATGTCTGGATGTTTCCCTAATAATGCTAAAGCTTGTATATATAGTTGTTTTGCTCTCGTTAATCCATCTTGAGTTAGAAGGCGATAGTTATCATCAGCTTCGCTAATAATTATTTCCATGTATAGATAGAATACCGCTTTCTTATAATGAATTGGGTTTGAGGATGCAATTGAATCTACATCTGTTGGTCTATTCAGTCTTTGAGAGTTATGACCTTTTTCTGTTAATGGGCGGGTATTCCAAAACGAAGGAGACCCATCATCCTTTTTCTTCGCTGCTGGGTCGAATACGAACCTTATCCATTGTTTCGCCTCTTTATATTTTTGTTCCATTTTTAATCGTGTCGCAATTAAGAATGGCATATGAAAAAAGAGTTCATAAAAATATCGACCATTTGCCCCATCGAAATCCATCATTGTTTTTGGGCTATTAGATGAAAAGCGTGGCTCTTCATTAAGTTGAGTATTCCATGTAAGTAAATTGGAGATATCGAGATTTGCAGCGCCTACAAGAGTTTTTACAAATGTTGTGTTTAAGCGTACTGGATTAAAAAAGCTTTTCTCTTGATCAAATTGAAGGAATTGTGATGTACCTAGATCATTAATATCTTTATAGTTTTCAATTGTAATTTTAAGAATTTGTTTGGGTTTGAAACTAGAGTCAAGAGACTGATTTGATTTCATTTGTAGCATTTTTGGTTTATATATTTTGCATATCTCTTTTAGATGTTGAGATATTAGCTCGCCATTATCAATGTTTATAGCTCCATCATATAATTTAGAGACGTTGAAATTTTTATCTATAATGCATCCCATAATATCATTTATATTGCTGTAATCTGATTCTGTTTTGCATATTACAAAAATACATCTTTTATCAGTATCTGTGTTATTAATTTGAAGTGCGATACCTTTCAAGTATTTAAATTCTGATTTATTTGTAATAGTTGAGGAAACAAGTGTTTGTGGAGCGCTCCAAGTTCCATCAAAGGCTTGATATCCTATTTTAAGATCGAGAACATCAAGTTTTATTTCTTTATCTCCATTGGTTTGACTTTTGTTTGACCATTCAGCCCACATAATATAGAGACGTTTATTGTAATAAACTGGTTGTATAGTTGTTTCTATAATATCGCCATTAAGTGGTAAGTCTATTTTTTGGTAGTCGTTCCAAGCCCATGGATTTGGTGTTCCATCTATAGAGTTTTTTAAATCAAGAAATCTTACATAGTATTCTCTTGGTTCCTGACGACTTTTGCTTATTAGATAACATTTGCTGTTTGATAGACTGAATTTAGTGGTATTTTCTTTAAGTATTTCTGGTGTTATAGAAAATTGTGCGCTATAGGTATTTTTTGCCATATTATTACGATTATTCCTCCAATCGTCAGCATTTGACCAACGCCACATTTCGCTGATTTGTACATTGAAAGTTAGGTCAATTGTGTCTTCCGCTTTCATTGTGTGCTCAGATCCTATTATTCTATCGAAAAGTATGCCTCTTCCATCAAATCCTTCATGAAAGCCAGCAGTGTGTTCGAATATAACACTTCCTGTTTTATCTCTGAGAGTGATCCATAGTACTCTCGGATCATAACCAGTTTCCGTTTTATCTATTGAAAATGTAAATTTTATTTTGAATAGCTTTGAGTTTTTATCATAATCTATGATCATATTGAGATGGGTATTTTGTATTAATGCATTGTCAACACTAGAGTTGTAGCTCTTTGCTATATTCCATTTTGGATTAAGTTCATTTAACGTCTTGCTCGTAGTTGAAGATAAGTCTGATTTTTCAGTATCAATTTCAATATCAATATCATTTACATATCCGCTTAGCACTTTCAAGTCACTTATTTGTTCGAATCGATTTAGATAACTCAAAACAGCTTTTTGTATCGTATCTTGATTGATATTATTTTGATTTATTGTATTTTCTAATTCTTTAAAATACTCGGATTTATTAAAGCGCAGAGATGGTTCTATGTAATTTTCAGGATAGTTTTGTAATTGCATATTAGCAGACCATATAGAATAACTATCGTTATTACTTTCCCATTCATCCAGAAGTTCTTTTGGTGGATTTTGATCGGGTTCTATATTTAATGAAACGCCGTTGATGAATTGTTGCAAACTTGCTATTGCTGATGCTACAGGTGTTGTTGTAACTTCAGTGCTAACTTGATTATCAATTAATAAATATTCATAAAGGTTGTTTGGAGTTTTAATATATGAAGATATATTTTTGAATAGAGGATTATTTGGAATAAGTTGTTTTAAATAAAGAGAAACAAGAATATCTCTTTTAATTTTTTCAAGGTCATCCGAATAAGAATATATTGTATCATTAACTAATGCTTGATATAAATCAAAGTTTGATAAATTATTGAATGCAGAGTTAATCTTTATTATAGTTTCAGCAGAAAGCCATGTTTTCTTTGTTAAAGTTTTTATCCTGAACAGTAGAAAGATTTTTAAAATACTATCTGTGATACCAAATTTATTGGTGATTGATAGTATTTCTTTTTTATCCCAATCAAGAAATTTAGCTAATTTTTTTGAAGATTCTAAGAAATTATTAGGTCCAAAGTCTGTTTTATTAATATCAGATAATATATTTAATAAATTTTCTTCTACATTAGATGAAGGATCCTGTTCATTTGCAGGTAATGATGCTAAATTATTGTATACCCATAGAGTATAGAAGCTTTTTAAATTTAAATCAGTGTTTGTTAATTCAAATAGATCAGGATGATCAATAAATGTTTTTAGGCAAAGTGTGCTTATATTAAGAGTTTTAATTGTATATGCATGTCGCGCAATTTCATTATGTATTAAAAGATAATGTTGATTTATTTCCTCCAAGGATTTGACTTCTTGTTGATTTATAGTTTGATTCATTAAATCATATGAAGTGATGTCAATCCATTTAAATATTAGTGGTATGTATTCTTGTGAGATTTTATAAATACTTTCTATGAGTGGTAATAAGATTTTATCTGCTATTTCCACAAGTTTGCTTTTGATTTCTTCTTGGTTATATTCTTCGCCTTCAGAATTATTTGATTGCGTAGATTGATTTTCAAAGGCTTTGACCTGAGTATTTGTTGTGTTTATAAAATCAAGAATCTCTTTTGTTCCCTGTACTGTAGTTGTTATTCTTGTTAAGATTGCTTCAAGAAATATAGGGGAAATTCCTAATCCTTTTATCCATGTAGATATCGTTTCGATGTGATGAATGACTTTTTGATCCTTCAATTGATTGATTGAATATCCTAATAATCTGTATAGTGCAAGTCCTTCTAGTGATGAAAAGCCGAAAGTACGAGAGATATTTATGCTTCTATATAATGCTGAGATATCATCTATGTTTGTAGAAAGTGTTACACCTTTGTATTTGAATAGAAGTGATGCTACGTGTTGCAAATTTGGAAATGAAATATTAAGTCCAGCAAGAAGCAGCTTGATTATTTGTCCATCTTTATCGTCCATATTTGAAAAATCAAAATTAGAGTTTTCAATTAGGAGTGGAGTATTTGCTAAAAGATTTTTATTAAATATTGAATCAAACCATGGTAGATTATTTCCTGTTGAATATGTCGGGATTTCATCTACCCAACTTACATAATTTTCAGCGTTTAATGCAAATTTGTGTTTTAAATGTATGAAATAACTAATTGATTTTAGAGTTTCATTTGTAATATCTATTGCGTTTTTTGATTTTAAGATATGTGTAAGCAGTAGGTGAGTTTCCCATATACTTAGATTTAGCCAATTTTTCAAACGAATAAGTTTCTGAATACGAAATAGACTTTCAAGAAGAAGATCAGATATTGTTTTATATTCTTTATTCTCTAATATTTGTATATTTGATTGACTTCCTGTTGTTAGGAAAATATATGGTAAATTACTATCATTTTGAATTTTCAGATGTTCTGATTGATTTATTTTGTATTTTCCTATAAAGAATAGTTCTTCAAGTTCTTGAGATTTTAAATTTAATTTTTCGCAGAAAGTTTCAAAATCTTTTAGTTCATCGATAGACTTTACACCAAGGAGTTCTTGAAGTTTTTCCACAGAGTTTTTTAGATTATTAAATTCATCAAGTGATGTAATGTTATATTGATTTTGTATTTCATTTAATAAGTTTTGCAATTCATTAAATGATAAAATTGATTTTTTTATTTCTTCTAGATCATTGAAGTTATTGATATTATGAGATTTTTTTGTATCTTCTATAGATTGTTCTAGAGCTCTTAGTTCATCATTAGTGACATTATTTTTCTCTGCAATTGCATTCATTGATTTATCAATATTTTCTTTTTTCTCAAATGATTGTACTAATTCTTTTAATTCATCTATTGATTTTGAATTATAAATTGGATTGATTTCATTGCTATTTTGATTCTCTGATAGATCCATTTCTTCTAATTCGCTTATATCGCTAATATTGTATAATTTCTTAGCTCTTTGGATTGCATCATCAACCTCAATCAATTCATCAAGAGAATTGATATTTGAATAATATGTTGTTCTTCTAAGTTCATCGGAATAACGAGAATCATCATAAGAACGACCATAAGAACGACCATAAGAACGACCATAAGAACGACTATCATGTGTATATGGATAATAAGATATTTTCGATCTTAATTTTTCCAATGGATTCTGTTCATTTATTTCATCATGATATTCAGATCTTAATGAATTTTTTAAATTGTTTATTATGCCATCAAGTTCTGATAGGTGATAGTATTGGTCTATACTATATTTTTCCATGATACTTTTTATTCCTGGTTTACCATAAGATTGGATATCATTTTTTAGAGTTTCAAAATCGGTTACGGAATTAATATTATGAGATTTGAGATTTTGATCTAATGATTCTTGTAGAGAAATTAACTCATCTATTGATTTAATATCATAAGACTTCAATGTGTCTTTAAATGATTGCTCTATATTACTTAATTTATCTAAGTTGTTGATTTGATCTAGAGATGAAATGTTGTGAAATTTTTTTTTATCTTCTAAAGCTTGTTCTAAATTTTTAATGTCTTGTGTTGATGATATTTTATAATTTTCATTGATGTATTTAATTTTATTATTTAATTCAACAAATTTTTCAATGGAAATATTTAAATCAATTTTTTTTCCATCTTTTAAGTCATCAAGAAGTAGTTTTATTTGCTCTGTGCTAAGAGGAATGTTAGTTTGATCTTGATTTCCATTTATTATATAGTCATCAAAATTTATTGTTTCTTCTAATTCTTTGAAGTTGGATGATTTATAATCAAGTGCATTTTTGATTTTTTCAAATGGTAGATTAAATGGAAATTGAATAGGGCTTTTTGTATCTTCTGCAAGTGTTTTCCAAATAATGTTGGAGTTTTTTGTTTCGTTATTATCTTTTAATGTTTTTGATGATTGATATATGTGTTGATTAATACCTTTCTCTAAAATCTCATTTACTAGACTAATTGTTGGGATCTCATTATAGGTATTTTTTTCGTTTAGTATTAATTCTTTCAAATCTGGCCGACGATCTATTAATTTAATTGCTGAGTTTCCTGCTTTTTTTTCTATTGAAGAAGCAATTTTATATATTGCAACTAAATATGAAACTGGAGATGTTGTTGATTCTAAAGAAGAAGGGTGGCAATATTTGTGCCAAGGCTCTGAGAATAGATTTTGGTAATTGGTAAAATTAATTTCTGTGATTCCATTTTCTGTAGCTTTCATATAGGGCTTTGCCTCCCATTCTATGAGTCGATTGTTTATTTGATTTCCAAAACTACACATTAGATCGTATACAGTTTCAGGATTGTATGGAAATTCTGTGTTGAAAGCGTTTCCATATTTATTGTCTATGTATTTAATGAATTCAGATTTTGTTAGATTGTTGATAATATCAAAGACTGAGTCAGTTTTTAAAGTTTGAAGTATATCTTTTAGATTAGAGAAATCTGCTTTTATGGTTTGCATGAGATAATTATAAAATTAATTGATTATTTTCATTGTAAAATTTTTAAATTTTTGTTGGAAGCATAGTTTAGTAAGTTTTGTTAAATTTATGTTGTATATGCTGCTTCTTAATAAGATAAAAAAATAGTATGCAATAACTTAAGTATTATGATGAGTAATGACACAATCCCATATTTCCTTTTACTTTTCTTTATGTATAATGTATGCAGCATTATAATTTATCTATAACATGATAAAAATTTTAGACTACGAAGTTCGAGAGTATCATTTTGATGTAATAATTGTTGGTGGTGGTGGTGCAGGCTTGAGATCAGCTGTTGGTTTAACAGAAGATAAAAATTTAAAAGTAGCTTGTATCACAAAACTATTTCCAACTAGGAGTCATACAGTTGCAGCTCAAGGTGGGGTGAGTGCAGCGCTAGCAAACATGGGGGAAGATAAATGGCAATGGCATGCATTCGATACTGTGAAAGGATCGGATTGGCTTGGTGATCAGGACGCAATTGCATATATGTGTCGAGAAGCGATTCCTGCAATTGTTGAATTGGAAAAATATGGATTGCCGTTTTCTAGAACAAAAGAGGGAAAAATCTACCAAAGACCATTTGGTGGAATGACAACTGGGTATGGTGAAGGCCCTCCAGCCCAAAGGACTTGCGCTGCTGCAGATAGAACAGGGCATGCAATGCTTCACACTCTTTATCAGCAATCTTTGAAGGATGGAGTTGAGTTCTTCATTGAATTTATGGTTATTGATTTAATTTATGATAAAGAAAATAAAAAATGCTTGGGTGTTTTAGCATGGGATTTATTGGAAGGAAATCTATGTATTTTTTGGGCTAGTATCACAATTTTAGCAACTGGTGGATATGGACGCGCATATTTTTCTGCAACAAGCGCTCATACTTGCACAGGAGATGGTGGCGGGATGGTTTTGCGTGCTGGATTGCCATTAGAGGATCCTGAATTTGTTCAATTTCATCCTACTGGAATTTATGGTTCTGGATGTTTAATGACAGAGGGTTGTCGTGGAGAGGGTGGGTATCTTCTTAATTCTCTTGGTGAAAGGTTTATGGAGAGATATGCTCCTCATGCTAAGGATTTAGCTTCTCGAGATGTTGTTTCTCGCTCAATGGCGATGGAAATTAGAGAAGGGCGTGGTGTTGGTGAACACAAAGATCACATATATTTAACTTTAGCTCATTTGGATCAGGAGGTGATTCATGAGAGGCTCCCTGGTATTTCTGAAACTGCTAAAATTTTTGCTGGTGTTGATGTTACTAAGGAACCAATTCCTGTAATTCCAACAGTTCATTATAATATGGGTGGTATTCCTACAAATATTCATTGTGAAACTGTTGACTCTGAAGGAGATATAATCACAGGATTGATGTCAATTGGTGAAGCTGCTTGTGTTTCAGTTCATGGAGCAAATCGTTTGGGGTCAAATTCTTTGTTGGATTTAGTTGTTTTTGGTCGCGCTTCTGCAAAGCAATGTTTGGAATTATTTAAAAGTCAAAAACATTATTATGGTGAAAGCAGAAAAATCAAGTATAGTCCTATTCTTGTAGATCATTTAGTGAAAAATTTTGATGAGTTGCGTTTTTCAAAAGGGAAGAATAAAGTTGCTGCTGTTAGATTGAAGATGCAAAAAATAATGCAGGGTCATGCTTCTGTTTTTAGAACTGGGGAGACTTTGAAAGAAGGCATTCAACAACTTTTGTCTTTGGCAAATAATGAGTATAAAGATTTATCAATTTCAGATACGAGTATGATTTTCAATACTGATTTGGTAGAGGCTTTGGAGTTAAAGAATTTAATGCCACAAGCACTGGTGACAATTATTGCAGCTGAAAATAGAAAAGAGAGTCGTGGCGCTCATGCTCGTGAAGATTTTAAAGATCGTCATGATGAAGAGTGGATGAAGCATACGATGATTAAGTTAGATTGCGATAATTTTGAATATGATATTCAATATCGTAAAGTGAATTTGGAGACAAATGATCCTGATTGCGAGACAATTCCACCGAAGAAGAGAGTTTATTAAAGAAAGATTATAATTGTTGTTGCCACAGATTAGTCTTGTTATATAGTTATATTACGCAAAGAGGTGTGTAGAAAATCGATTTGTGATTCATATCAGGAATTAGGAGTCTAATTAAAATTTTTAGTTTATTAAAAAATTCTTTTTCACCCCTAGAATATTCATATATTATGTTATATAATATCACACGATTGTTTTTATAAAAATTGTTATGGCAGCTAAAAAAGCGAAAACATTAATTAGATTAGTGGCTCCGAGTGGGTATTTTAAAGTGCGTAAGAAAAATTTCAAAACTATGGGTGACAGAAAATTGAGATTCAGAATGTTTGATCCAACTGTAAGAGCGCACGTTTGGTTTGATGAAAAGAAAATCAAGTAATTAAGATAGGTTTTATTTATGAAATATGTAAAAACTTTAACAGAGCTTCAAAATATTCTTAATGAAAATAAGCTAGTTGTTTTAAAGTTTTCTGCAGATTGGTGTGGTCCTTGCAAAAGAATTGCTCCAGAGATGGAAAAATTAGCAGAACAAAATTGTGACATTGCTTTTTGTCACATTGATGTTGATGAATCTTCTGATATTGCTATTGAATATAATATTTCTGCAATGCCAACTATAAAGTTTATTAAAGAATGTAAAGTCGCTGGTGAAATTGTTGGTGCTGATATGTCGACAATTATGAAAGGAGTTGAGAAGCTAAAGAACTGCTAATCAAAGAATAATGTTGTATGGTTTTTCGGAAAAGAAAATATTTTTTAATCCTAAATCTAACAATAAATTAGTTTTAGGAAATCAGGTTGTTGATTTTCTTTCATGTCAAAAAATAAATTGTGAGATTGTTGAGTTCGCAATTTGTAGCGCAATTTTAAATGGATTAAATATTTCAAAGTATGATTGTATCATACAAAAATTTCAATGGGAATTAGAAGAATGTTTTGAGCATGACAAGTCTGTTTTGTCTCTTTTAAAAGAGATAAAAGATTTTTTGAAAATTCAAAGATATTGTATTAATAATTTAGCTATCCATTTTACCATGCAAAAACCGAAACTTTGTCAAAAGGATATAAATTATAAATTTTTGATCAGAGATTATATAGCGGATTTATTTGTTCTAGATAATAGTGATGTTGTAGTTCAAGCTGGAACTGGTGAGAAAATTGGCGATGTAGGTAGTTCCAATGCATTTATCGTTCTATGCAATGTTAGCCTTTGGCAAGGCGTAATGGGGAAAACTAGAATTGGTTTCGGTTTTGATAGACATAGATTTCACAAGGATTTCTTTTCTTCAAGCAAGATTCTTACAATTTGTAATCAGAAAGTTAATTATAATAAATCGATTGATGCGCATTCAGATGGGGATGTTGTTTTGCATGGATTAGTGAATGGAATTTTTTCTGCAGTTGGACTTGGTGATATTGGTGAGCATTTTCCTGATAGTGATTTGGAGTGGAAAGATTGCGATTCAAAAAAATTTGTTGAATATGCGATAAGGAAATTGCATGAGCATCAATTAAAGATAATAAATATAGAAGTTGTTTTGATTTTAAGTGAAGCTCTGCTAGAATTTATAAATCAGAATTATAAAAATTTCATCAAAGATTCTAAAAATATACTTTCAAATTTGTGTTCCTTGAGAGTTGAAAATATATCTTTTTTAATCCGTTCTGCAAGTAAGGATTTTCTTGAAAAGGACGAAGAGTGTATTTCAAATGACAATGGCTTAGATTCAAATATAAAAATTATTGTTAAGTAGTTTTTTACATAAATGAATTTTTAGTTTCCTATAAGACATTGATTTTTATTTCTCAGATGTTAAAATATTGAGGTCTGCAGTATGCGTCAGGTTTATTCATTTCCGAAGACGATAAAGTAAATTCATTTGGAGTTGTCACTGCTAGCTGTTTTTCAGCTAGCATATAGCGCCACCTTTTTAAAAGGTCTTGGTGAACTACTAAACCAACGGTACAGGCGGACTTTTGATAAATAAAAAATTAACAAATACAAAAATTTTTATAAAAAGAGTTTTGAAATAGAAATTTTTTGCTATAATTATCCTAAATAATATAATTTAATATTTTGCAATGGCAAATCATCCATATCATTTAGTTAACCCAAGTCCTTGGCCAATCTTTGCATCTTTTTCTGCATTCACTTTTGCAATCGGAATGGTGTCATTTATGCATAATTGGGGTACAACTTACATCATATTATTGATTAGCGCTTTCCTTCTAATAGGTGGTGCGTTTTTTTGGTGGGTTGATGTTATATCAGAAGCAAAATATGATAAAGCCCACACATATGAAGTTCAAGAAGGATTGAAAAAGGGAATGTTGATTTTTATTTGCTCAGAACTTTTCTTTTTTGCAACTTTTTTTGGTGCATTTTTTTATTTATGGGCAGCTCCTGTTCATCAAATAATTGATAGTGTTTGGGATGCTATACCCGGGGTTTGGCCACCAAAAGGCATACAGACTATTGCACCATGGGGGTTACCATTATTGAATACGTTTATTTTATTACTTTCAAGTACAACGGTTGCTTGGGCTCATTTTGCAATTAAAGAAAATAAAATTAGAGATGTGGTTAAGGCATTAGCATGCACTGTTGCGCTTGGTGTTTTATTCTCAATAATTCAAGCTTATGAATATTTTCATGCTGGTTTTGGTTTCAAAGAAGAAGGATATAAAGCGTTTTATGCTAGTATTTTCTATATTTGTACTGGATTTCATGGATTGCATGTGATTATTGGTACTATGTTTTTGATTGTATGTTTAGTGAGAGCTATGAGGGGTTCTTTGACTAAAGAAAATCATCTTGGTCTTGAATTTGCATCGTGGTATTGGCACTTCGTTGATGTCGTGTGGATTTTCTTGTTTGCATTTTTATATTTTTTTGCAGCAAATTAAAGATATTTATTTAAATATTGAGTAGGGAAATTTTATGGTAGATATTATCATTAGTACATTTAGTATATTTTCTTCTGAGCCAGATTATAACTCTAAACCTCTTGCGGTTCGTTTTGGAATGGAACATATGTATGATTATGTAGATGGTGAGTTAGTGTACAACAACAATGCTTCTAATAGTTATTGGGATATTGTTGATAATTCAAATGTTGATTGTCATGAATTTAGTTATATAAAAAATAAAAAAGAGGCATTTCAGATTGTCGATACGTATTCCACGATAGAGACATTTTATTTTGCTGATATAACAAAAGATTTAAGTATAAATTTAGTTCACCATCATGATAATGTTCACGACATTGTTCAGACATTGAATGTTGATTATGCTCATAAAGATGATGTGTATAAAATTATTAGTGATCCAGAGAATGGCTATAAAATCATAAAGAAATAGAATTTTTTTATTTGTTTCCTGGAATTAATTAAATCAATTAGGATTAATTTAGATTTCATGGACAATCAAATGAAAAAAAGAATTCTGGTCATAATTGATTTTCAAAATGATTTTATGAGAGCTGATGGGGCTTTGCCTGTAAACCATCGAAAGGGAGATCTTTTTTTAATAGAGAAAATGAATAATTTTCTTTACTCAATTCAAGAAGATTTTTTTGATTATGCGTTGGTGAGTTATGACACTCATTTTAAAGAATATTATAATTTTACTTTAGAAAATCAGTTAAATGGTACTTTACATTGTGATTTTAACTCATATGGCTGGAATTTATCTTTTGATGAGTCTTTTTTAGAGAAAAAAGTTCAAAATACTTTTTATATATGTAAAAATACTGTTGATATTTGGAGCAAACATGTTGACCATGATATGGAAAGTTTGATTGTAGATGAAGAAAGATTGAAAATGCATC
>JBIKUW010000111.1:0-3605 GCA_044347385.1 Rickettsiales bacterium | reverse complement strand
ATGCTGGAATGACAAAGATGTTTAATAGTATGGGGGATTTTGTTCTGAATAATTTCGAAGTAGATGATGAGATTTTTATTTGTGGAGTAAAGAGTGATTGGTGTGTAAAATATGCGATTGATGGTTTTTTAAAACGAAATTTTAATGTAAATGTTATTCGTGATTTGACTAGAGGTGGGCGTAGAGAAATTGATGAGGTTTTAAAAGACAAATTTTATTTAAATTTTAAGATTAATAATAAATTGACAATTTTAAATTTTATCGATACTATGTAATAGTTAATTTTTTTTAATGAATATGGTAGATTTTATTTTTGCAAAAACGGATGAGTTTTACTCATTAAATAATGGCACTTTAGAAAGTAATATTGTTTTAGATAATGGTGGTCATACAAATTTCTATATTGGAAATATTGATGTAAGTAATGGTTACGGAGGTATAAATGTCGTGCAGAGATCCATATATGATGATGGTGATTATTGGGTGCTATTTGGTGATAGTGGTGATGCATCAGTGAGTTTTAATTTTTTTACAGAAAAATTGATTGAACCGAAAATGATTTTGAATTTATACGATATGGTGGAAAATATTGATTTTGATGGTGTAACAAAAAATATGGTTGTAGAGTTGCATCATATTCATAAGGGTGTAGATGATATTATGCAAACAATTAGTATTGATCATGCGCATAACGATGATAAATATGATATTATTCACGATAGTAAGGGAAATTTTTCTATTAAAAAGAGATAATTTATTTCTTTTTAATAGTTCTTTTCTTCTTAGATGTATCTAGGAATTTTTCAATTTCTTCTATATCAGGATTGTTGAAATCAATTCCTTTTGGTAGAAGTTTTTTTGTATCATTTATGAGTAGATAAATTTTGCCAAAAGCGCCTTTTAGAATTTTCAATTCACCATGTTTTTTTAAATCAATAGATTTAGTGTTTTTTTCAATCTTTTCTTTTTGTTTTTGTAAAAGTTCGAGAGCATCATTTAAATTTATTGAGAAGGGGTCAGTATTTTTACCAATTGATGCAAAAGATTTATTATGTGATACATAGTATCCATATGGCCCGAGATTAACATTTATTGGTTCTTTATCATCAGGATGATTTGCAATAAAAAACGGTAGTTTGATGAGTTTTTCTATCAAATCTTTATTAAGATTTTTCAACATCTCATTTGATAAGCCAACATTTCTTTTTTGTTCATTTTCTTCAATTTCTAAATATGGGCCAAATCTACCAGTTTTCATTTTTACCTTTGTTTTTTCATTTTCAAAGATATATGTTTCTTGTGCGTTTTGAAGGTGATCATGTGAGATGTTTTGTTCTAAATTATCACTTAATGACTGAATGAATTGACATTCTGGATAGTTACTGCACCCAAGAAAATATCCAAACTTACTGAATTTTAAGGATATCTTTCCATTTTCGCGCCCTTGCTCTTTGCATATTTTGCACTCATTTTCAATTTCATTTGTTTCTGGATTTCTTGGAAATAAATATGTTTTCATATCATCACTTACTTGATTCATGATTTTTATAACTTCCATTCCTAGAACTTCTTTTGCATTTTGATTAAATCCATCCCAGAAATTATTTAATAATGTGAGGGGTTTTATTTCACCATTTGCGACTGAGTCTAATTCATTTTCCATATTTGCTGTAAAGTCGTAAGCAAAATATTTTGAGAAAAAGTCAATTAAGAAATTTGCAATAACATGTCCACGAATTGTTGCGAAGAATTTCTTTTGATTTAATTTTACATATTCGCGAGTTTGGAGAACAGAGATGATTGTTGCATAAGTAGATGGGCGACCAATTCCGATTTCTTCCATTTTTTTAATTAATGCAGCTTCAGTAAATCGCGCTGGTGGTTCTGTGAAATGTTGTTTCCCCTCAGTTTTTTTCAAATCAATTTTTTCGTTAACTTTTAATTTTGAGAGATCAATTTTTTTCGTACTTTCTTCTTCCTCATCTTGATATTCGTACAGGATGAGAAATCCATCGAAGGACAAATTTGAAAATGAGCTCTTGAATTGAATATCATCTTTATCATTTGCAATAATGATATTAGTTACATCATAAAATGCAGATGACATTTGGCTTGCAATTGTTCTTTTCCATATTAAGCTATAGAGCTTGTATTCTTCAGGGCTTAGTGAATTTTTAATTGCATCCGGACTAAAATTTGTTCCTAGATTTGTTGGGCGAATAGCTTCATGTGCTTCTTGCGCATTCTTTATTTTATTATTATATATTCTTTTATCTTTATGAAGATATTCTTTACCAAACTGATTTTCAATAGTGGATCTAATTTGATTTATAGCATCATCCATAATATATACGCCATCGGTTCTCATATATGTGATTAAGCCAATATTTTCTCCTTTAATATTTATTCCTTCATAAAGTTTTTGAGCAACAGACATTGTGAATTTAGAGCTAAAACCTAGCCTTTTTGAGGCTTCTTGTTGCAAACTAGCGGTGGTAAATGGTGCGTATGGATGTTTTTGATGTTTTTTATATTCAATATTTTTTATTAAATATATTTTATTATCTTCTACAATTTTAATTGCATTTTTAACACGCTCTTCATTTATGAAAGAGAACTTTTCTAATTTTTTACCTTCAAAAACAGTAAGATTTGAATTTAATTCTATATTTTGAATTTTGAAATTTCCTTGAATTGACCAATACTCTTGCGATTGGAATCTTAAAATTTCTAATTCTCGCTCAACAATCAACCTCAAAGCCACTGATTGCACTCGTCCAGCTGATGCTTTCGCTCCTCCAACTGTTTTCCATAAAATTGGAGAAATTGTAAAACCAACAAGGTAATCTAACGCCAATCTTGATTGTTGCGCATGAACCAAATTCTGATCTATATCTCGCGGATCTGATATTGCCTTTTTTATCAGATCTTTTGTGATTGCATTGAAAACAGCTCGCTTAATATTCAACTGATTGAATTTAACCTTTCTGTTCAACTTTATGCACTCAGCAACGTGCCATGCAATTGCTTCTCCTTCGCGATCTGGGTCGGTTGCGAGATAGACATTGACATCATTGTTATTTGCAACTATATAATCAATAATAGCATCTATATGCTTCTTGCTTCTTATGATTAATTCATAGTGCATGAAGAAATCTTTTTCTGGTTCAACAGATCCGCTTTTTGACGGTAAGTCTCTTACGTGACCATAGGTTGCAAGAACCCTCCAATCTTTTCCTAAATATTTTTCTATAGTTTTAGCTTTTGAAGGTGATTCAACAATTAATAAATTTTTGTTCATTATTTTAAAATGTAGTTTTTCTTTCCTAGTAAAGAAATATACTAATAGAAAAAAAAATCATTTCAAGAAGTTAAATCTATATATTACTTTTTGATATACATAATTATATCAAATTTAGGTAAAAAATTTAAGTTTTTAGTTTTTTTTAGTTTTAAGTGCTATTATTCTATTTGGGTATAATGATAGTTGGAAGCAAATAAATTTTAAAAAATAAGTATTGTCATTCCAATAAAATTTGAGTGATGTTTGAGACTTACAAAGTTTCATTTATAATTCCACATGAATTCAAGGCATTTTTTTGGAT
>JBIKUW010000097.1:0-5142 GCA_044347385.1 Rickettsiales bacterium | reverse complement strand
ATGGGGATGGTTGGAAAGGCGGAAGTGCCGGAGAATAGGGAGGTTAAGGAGAGATTTGTGGCGGATATGATGAGGACGAAGGCGGAGAGGAAGGAGGATAAGAGGGGGTTTTATAGGAAGTTGAGAGAGGAGAGGAGAAAAATGGAGAATGGCGCTTCCGAATCAAAAGATATTCACTAGTTGAGCAGTGCTAGAGTTTCGTGGAATAGATTATTTGCTAGCCGATCAAACTTTTGATGGATTTGTTGCTTTTGTGGATAGGCCAACTACTTCAATCACAACATTAACAGAATCGACTGTTTCATGATCAGATGCAATTTCTTTTTTCTTAAAAATTGCCTCCATTTTTCCATTTTTATCAAAAGTAAATTCTTCCACATCTTTAAAAAAAGGTAATTTATTTGAAAAACATTCTTTTAATTCATCAATTTCACCGGAGATAAAATCACTAATTGGCTCTTTTTTATCTTTTTTCTTAAAAAGGATTTCGCCATTTTTACATTGCTTTCTTGTAGAGGAAATTATCTCTGATGCATGTGAGAGAGCTGATGGTACACAATAGGTGATGCTATTTCTAAATTTCACCAATTCACTTAAGCCATGGAATAGACCATCAATCAAGTCGTTTAGCTTGTTTTCCTCCATAGTTGTGAGGTTTTGAAATAAATATGTATAGCCCAGTAATAAATAATTCTCTAAATCTTGAAGTATTGGATTTTTTAAGGATAAGCCAAAACTTTCTATGATTTTTTTTGCAACAGAATTTAAATTCTTGTTAGAATATTTTTCTAAAACATCAAAGAACAATCCTCCACCGTACATTATAAATGGTATTTTGCCAATAAATTTACAATTACGACTCACTAATCTTTTATGATCTTCTTCTGATAATCCATCTGTGATAATGATGCGATTTTTTATCTCTTTTCCTGCAACAGCAGTTATTTGGCTTTCTTTACCCTTCAAGCATATTTTTTTAATTTCTATTGTTTTAAAAATTTCTCTGTATCTTCCATCAAAGAAGTCTCGTATTTTAATTGATTTTTCTTGATCCATATTGATAGAGTCAATTACATTTAATTTGGAAACAGCTGATGAGATGTGGAGTTCTCCATCAGTTAGTAAATCTTCCATGTCGATTTCTTCTTCTTTTGCTGTTTTCCTAATTTTTGATAAAGAGATTCCGAAGAATTCTGGTTTAATTGTTATATACTTGTTAGATCCCTTGAACTTGCCAGTTATACCCATAAAGCGCCAATATACTAATATAAATGGAAATTAATATAAAATTAACTATCTGTCAATTGCACAATACATTGATTCTACTGATTGTTCTATTAAATTCAAAAACTACTGGACCTTTTGTATATAATTCGGTGAACATGAAATGAGATGACAAAACTAAATGGACGCTATTTTCATAAACAATATCAATAAAAGCGATGAATCTTTTTGCCCAATTGTCATGACCTGTCAACATGGGTATGTTATTGATGAAAATCTTTTTTATTTTTAATTCATCAATTAGATCTTGATAATTTTTTGCATAAAAATTTTTGTCAAAAAGTTCGTGAAAATCAAAATAAATAACTCGATACCAGAAATGAGTATTTTCAATAAAATGAACTCGTTGAGAGAGAATTGTGATTTCCGATTCGTTGCATTTATTGAAATTATTTTCTAAATACATCGTTTTGAAATCTTCTGAGTTTTTAACTGGATAATTATCTGAGAAAATAAAATAGTTTTTTGGAAAACTTTTCAAATAATTTCTATAATCTTTTGTGGTTAGGTGAATGATATTGCTATTTTTTATGATTAGATCAATGATCGGGACAAATCTCTCTTTTTGAATTCCATCTTTATATAAATCCATGGGGTGGCGATTGGAATTAATCATAATAATCATGTCATGATCTTTGAAAATAAGTTTTAAAAATTCACCAATCATTGTGGCATCAGCAATATCTAGAATGTGGAATTCATCAATACAAAGAAGTTTTACATTTTCAAATTTTTCTTTGATTATCCGTTTTACCAAAAGATTTTTATCAGTATTCTTGTTCGCCAAAACAAAATTAACTTGATTCCTCAATTCATCAATTAAATTATAAAATGTCAGTCGAATTTTCTCTTTTCCATCTGTTACTGGAAAATTTTTAAAAACGAGATTTGTGATGAAGGATTTTCCACTACCAACGGATCCATAGATATAAAATGTATTTTTTTTGCTAGCTGAAAATTTCATTTTAATTCGATCTGTGATTGTTTTATCTCTCAGTGAATAATTTATTGCATCATTGATTTCATTTATCACTTTATATTGTTCTTCATCATAGTGAAAACTACTGGCATTTACATGCTCCATATATAACATTGATAAATCAAACTTCTGCAGCACATTCATTTAAAAACACTCAACAAAACAAATATATTTTGCATTAAATGCAATAACCTTTAACACTTGTAATACATCAAAAAATTATTAATATAAACGTATAGACAAAATCTAACGAAAAAATATGAATAAATTAAAAATAGTATGTAGTAACAAATATCAAACTTTTAGCACTAAAGATCAAATAACCTCGAAGCAGTGTAAAAAAATGTAATAGCTATGTCAATAAGAAAATTGATAACAAATTAATCTTAGTATGTAAAAATAAATTAAATAATTAAATTACCGTTAATATGACAATTAAAATTAATCAAATAACAGAAAATAACAGTTTAACTGAAAATGAGAAGGTTTTTGAGTGGCTGGATAAGTACATTGCCGGGCAGGATGATGCAAAAAAATCTCTTATTACAATTATTAGTTGTAGAGATAGAAGGAATAAATTGAAGGAGAGTGAATTGAAGCAGTCAATAAAACCATCCCATGCCATTTTTCACGGCCCAACTGGTTGTGGGAAAAGCTATTTAATTAGTAAATTATCTGAATATAAGCAAATTCCATTCATTAAAACTGAAGCAACGCAGTACACCGAGGTTGGGTATGTTGGTCGAGATGTGGAGATGATGGTGAAGGATTTGATTGACAATTCAGTAAATCTAGTTCGTAAAAAACATATGGATTTAATCAAAGATAAGGTTCAGGGGGAAGTTTACCATCAAATTGTGTCGATGTTGATCAAAGAGGATGAGGCTCCATCTGAAATTGATACAAATTTGGATCATGATCATGAGGAGGGCCATGAGGAAGATGATAATCAAGCAGATTTTGCTGACATATTTAATCATGATAGATATGATGAGCTTTATGAGCAGTTAACCGCCGGGAAGTTGGATGAAAGGGAGATAGAGATTGAGGTTGTAGATGATCAGGGTCCGTCTAACATGATGGGTTTTGATATACCAGGGTCAAATCAACATATACAAATGAGCACATTCAATATAAGCGATATTTTCAATAAAGTCCTCGGAAAGAAGAGCACAAAGGTTATCACAACAAAGATTAAGGATGCTGTTGAGCTTATGATGGATGATGGATCGAAAAAGATTATAAATGAATCTCAGATAATTAAGGAAGCAATAAATTTAGCTCAAAATCATGGAATTATTTTTATTGATGAGATTGATAAAATTATTAGCACACAAGGAGTTAGTACTCGTGGAGAGGTGAGTAAGGAGGGTGTTCAAAGAGATCTGCTCCCACTTCTTGACGGTACAACTGTGAATACAAAATATGGCCCAATCAAGACCGATCATATTCTTTTTGTTGCTGCTGGGGCATTTCACATAACAAAATTTTCTGATTTATTGCCGGAATTGCAAGGAAGATTCCCTTTGAGTGTGAAATTGCATCCTTTGAATGTTGGGCATTTTATTGATATTCTCACGAAGAAAAAACATAGTCTTTTAGAGCAGCATAAGTCGATGTTGGAGATTGATAATGTGAATTTAATTTTTGCAGATGACGCTGTTGAAACGATAGCTCAGATAGCAGCGAAGATGAATCAAGAAATCGAAAACACTGGTGCTAGAAGGCTTAGAACGATTATTGATAATATTCTTGAGGAGATCAATTTTGAGGCGGAGAAATATTCGAATCAAGATTTTGTTGTGACGAGTGAGTATATTAAAAGTAAAATGGTTCAAGCGATTACGGAGATGGATTTGAGAAAGTTTATTTTGTAAAAAGTATTGTGGCGACAACAACATTGTATTGTCATCCTAGTTTAAAGTCTTTGTCATCTCAGACTACGGAGTAGGCGTGAGATCTTGAAAGGAATTATGGATGATTTGTAAAGATTCCACGTGCCAAGGCACTGGAATGACATTAACTTTAAAAACATGTTTCCACACATACGTATTTATAAAATATAATGAAAGAAGAATAAAAAATAAAAAGTATTGTCATTCTAGCCACGTACTTGTTAAGAGCTTAGGATCTCATTAGTAATTAGCAAAAAAAGAAGCAAATAACGAGCAAAGTGCCAGCGAGGTGACGAATAGTCGCCTACGCGGTTGGGGGGCGCTTGGCGAGTGATAACTTGCCGTTATCACATCTGAAGGAGGATTCTTGTCATTCTAGATATAAGTTTGTGTCATTCTAGTATTAAATGTTATAAAGATCTTGAAAGGAATTAGGAATGCATTCGAAGAACATTTCTCATATTTCAAAGGATCTTACGTCTTCGCCTAACTCGACTGGGATGACAATACTAATAACACTGCAATGACAAATTCTCCCTTTTACAAAAAATCATGAAGTGTCATCCTAGCTCTGTACTTGTTAAGAGCGTAGGATCTCATCAATCATTAGTAATGCATTCTTCACTTAAAATTTTTTAACAAAAATTAAATTTTTTGTTTCCACAGCTATCTGTATTAGTTGTAATATTTAAAAAAATCCTTAAACTATAAGTAGATTATTGAAAAATTTTATATGAATAATTTTGATTATGATGTTGTAGTAATTGGTGGTGGGCCAGGTGGGTATAATTGCGCGATTAGAGCGGCGCAACTTGGTTTTAAAACTGCTTGCGTAGAAAAAGGAAATTTTGGTGGAACTTGCTTAAATGTTGGCTGCATCCCATCAAAAGCTTTGCTTGAAAGCTCAGGAAAATACAGCCTTTTGCAAAAAGGATGGTTGGAAGATTTTGGATTATCTCTTGATGCAAATGCTGTGAAATTTGA
>JBIKUW010000096.1:0-5258 GCA_044347385.1 Rickettsiales bacterium | reverse complement strand
TTTCCGATTCTTTTGGAATTAAAAAACCATCAAGTAACTCAACAATACCAAAATCTCTCATTAAAGATTTTGCTTGATACTCATGCAAATCCATACAGTTAAACCTTAATTAAATTAGTTATCAAACTCATCATCTTCATACTCTAATTCATTAGAGTCAACACCCTGATTGCTTTCTTCTTCATCTTCAATCGAAATAGCATTATTTCCGATAATCCCGTTAGAAACAATAATTTCTTTTTCAAAAACAACATCTGGGTGCAATACAAGTTTTATCTTATAAGTTCCCAAATATTTTATCGTATCACTGATAAGAATTTGATTTCTGTCTATGTCAACACCGATTTTTTTAAACTCATCAGCAATGTTTTTAGTTGAAATAGTACCAAAAATTTTATTATCTTGAGCAGAGTTTCTAACAATACAAATATTTACATCTTTTATTTTTTCAACAATCTTTAAAGCTTGTTCTTTCAATTTATTAGAATTTTCCAAAGCTTCTTGTTTTAAAAGATCAAATTTAGACTTATTTGTCTCATTTGCATACAAAGCATATTTGTTTGGAATTAAAAAATTTTTTGCATAACCACGCTTAACTTTTATTATATCACCAAACACGCCTTTTTTTTGAAAAGTGTGTAACAATATAACTTGAACATCAGACTTTGACATAAAAACACCTATTCAAATACTTTATTTTTTCTTAACTGGAACAAAAGGCAATATACCTAAAAATCTTGCGCGAGCTATCTCTCTTCTCAAAATTCTTTGCTTACTGTAAGACAAGCCATTAAATCTTTTTGGCAAAATTTTATATATGTCAGAAACATAATTCAATAACAACGCTGGATTTTTATATGATATCCATAGTTCGTCAGATTGACCTTCGTCGTTATCAACTAAATTTTCTTCTTCTTTAACATTCATTATTTTTTCATTCATTGATTAAACCATTAAACAAATTACATTAGTTTTCAATATTATGTGCTATTGGAGGTAGTTTTGACGGAACCTCGTCAACTGAAAGGATAAGAAATCTTATAATATCTTGGTGCATTCTAAGATTTCTATCGAAAACTTTCAAGGCATCCGATGTTGAACTAACATATATTGCCGAATAATAGCCTTTTTTATTTTTGTTAATTTTATAAGCTAATGTTCTTTTCCCCCAAGTTTCCTTACGTAAAATAGAGAAAGAGCTTGAATTAACATTAGAATCAGAATAAATACCAGCAACGACGCTCGTCATAATATTATCAATTTCTCCATAACTCGTGATTAAAACACATTCATATAATTTTTGCTCATCACTTTTTGATTTCATAATTTTTTAGAGAAAATACAACACATTTTCTCAATTTTATCTCATTATTTTTGTAAGTCAATAAGAAATTTTTTTCTAATTTACAAGATCACTCCTTCTCTTTTTTTGAAAAAATTCTTTCAAAATCAATGAACATTCATTCTGCAAAAATCCACCACAGTACTCAATTTTTTTTTCTCTACGTGAACTATCAAGATCTTTAAAAGCAAAGGCTCCGAAGAAAACTCTCGATATTCTTGAAAGAATAATCGCATTGTAACACATTTCACATGGCTCTAATGTTACAAAAATTTCACATTCATCCAAATATCTCTTCTGTAAAAACTCACATCCATATTCAATACACGAAATTTCTGCATGCCTTATCGCATTACTACTTTCATTAGAAGATCTCGAAATTATCGCATCATCATAAACCAAAACAGCACCAACTGGAACATTCTCACAATCAAAAGATTTTTTTGCTTCCTTCAAAGCCTCGTTCATAAAAAACTTCACTCTTTCAAAACAACGATTCATCAAATCTTCTGATCAAATCTATCAATCTTGAAACATTTTCTATTCTTGTCTCTGGAATCATTCCGTGACCCAAATTAAAAATCCTAGGCCTATTTTTTACAGCATTCAAAATATTCAAAGCTTTTCTTTCAACATTCTCAAATTTCTCAGAAAGCAAAACAGATGGATCAAGATTTCCCTGAAACACTATGTTTTCTGGCAAAACTTCTAAAATCGAATTCAAAGAAACTCCGTAATCAACTCCAAAGCAATCAAAATTTTTTTTCAAATTTTTTCCATGAGTCTTCATTATATCCTCATAATGGCCGAAAGAAGCCCGTGGAAACCATATAATGGGTATAGTTGGATATTTTGCCTTAATTAATGAAGAAAGCTCTAAAAATGGCCTAAAAACCCATTTATGATAATCTTCTTCATCTAGGACATTTGACCAACTATCAAAAATCTGAATCGCATTCACTCCTGCATCAACCTGATTGCATGCATGAACAAAGCAAGACTCAATAAGAACAGCAATCAAATTCTCGAAAACATCTTCATTGTTATAAGCAAATTTTTTCGTTTCATGAAAATCTTTGGACGATCTTCCAGTGCACGCATAACAAGCTAATGTCCAAGGGGCGCCAACAAAACCAATGAGGGACTTTTGCCTATCGAGCTCACTTCGAGTTTTTTTGATTCCCAAGTATATGCTCTGAAATCTTTCATCCTCAAAACTCACATCGCTTTTCTTCAAATCTTTCAAATCAAACCTTTGTTTTATTCTTGGGCCAAAATCCTTTTCAAACGAAACATCAAATCCTAAAGCATCTAGAATCACCAATATATCAGAAAATATTATCGCTGCATCTAGATCAAACCTTTTAATTGGTTGCAAAGTCACTTCTGATAATGCATCGCTGTCATAACACATATCAAGAAAGCTTCCAAACTTTTTTTTCATTTCCAAATACTCTGGCAAATATCTCCCAGCCTGTCTCATAAACCACACACCTGTGTATTTATTCGTTAAATCTTTAAAAATACTTTCCATGTTAATCTTATTGCAATTTTTAATATTTTCTTTTCCTTTTATAAACATTATACAATGTATAAATATTACTACCACTATTACTATAAATATATAGTAGTAGTAGTAGTAGTACAAGTCAATTGTTGATAACTTTATTAACAAAATCGGTCAAAATTTTCCTTTCACCAACCAGAAACTCTTATTTCATGCGGTGTTTAGAAATAGTTAACGTGATTTTCCAATTGTTGATCGATTGTTGATAACTTTTTATTGACTTTTTGACCATTTTATGAAACATCAGGCAGCATCAGGGCTAAATAATGGTTAATTGCGTTAATAAATTGTTGATAACTTATCAACAATTGTGGATAACTTGCTGATAAATTGTTGATCGATTGTTGATAACTTTTTATTGACTTTTTGACCATTTTATGAAACACCTGATAAATACAGGAGAAAATAAAATTGCTCATTTTTTGCGATTGTTGATAAATTGTTGATAACTTATCAACAATTGTGGATAACTTGCTGATAAATTGTTGATCGATTGTTGATAACTTTTTATTGACTTTTAGAAATTTTATGCTAGCAAGGTGAAAATTGTTGATAACTTATTAACAAAATTTTTTTACATTCATAATATTTTATATTTTTACTAAAGTTAATAGAATTAATATTTTGAAAATTAATCTTTATTAAAAAAATGATTAAAATATATAAAAATGTTGTTAATAATTATGAATGGAAGTTCTTTACAATTTGAGGTTATCAGTTAATTATTATTAATAATTTTACTGATAGAGTATTTTATGAATTATGGTTAAGTAATATTAAATTATTAGTAATGATAAAATATTTAATATTTATTACATTTTTAATATTACTAAATTTTGAAACTAAATTTACTTATTTAGAAAGCTCGTTTAATGCGTTAATAATTTGACAACATCCATTTTTTACAGTTTCTTCATTTGAGACGTAAGACATTCTAAAATAGTTTGGTAATCCAAATGCGGATCCTGGTACAACTCCAACTTTTGCATTATGTAATAAATATTTACATAGATCTTGGTCATTTTTTATCAAATCTCCATCTTTTGTTTTTTTATTCATTGCTTTTGTGCAATTAACAAAAATATAAAACGCACCATTTGGTTTGATAATGTCTAAATATTCCGATTGAGAGAGAATTTCAAACGCTAGATTTCTTCTTTTTATATATTCGCTTTTCCATTTGTTGAAGAAAATCATATCATGCTTCAAAGCTTCTTCTGCTGCGTATTGTGAAATTGAGCATGGGTTTGAGGTTGAATGCGATTGTATCTTAGCTATATTTTTAATCAATTCTTCTGGGCCTGCGCCAAATCCAATTCTCCACCCCGTCATTGAATGACTTTTCGAAACGCCATTTACAATAAAAGTCCTTTTGCGTAACTTTGGCTCGATATTTAACATTGTGTAAAATTTTTTATTATCATAAACTAAATGTTCGTATATATCATCAGACATGAGCCAAATTTGCTCGTGTTTCATTAAAACTTTTGCGATTGCATCTAATTCTGATTTCTCGTATATCATTCCAGTTGGGTTGCTTGGAGAATTTAAAAACACCCATTTTGTTTTTGGTGTAATTGCCGCCTCTAATTGTTCTGCAGTCATTTTAAAATTGCTGGATTGACCACACTCAATAATCACCGGTGTTCCTTCAGCAACTTGAACCATATCTGGATATGAAACCCAGTATGGAGCAGGGATTATTACTTCATCACCCGGATTTAAAGTCCCCATCATCGCATTAAAAATGATTTGTTTTGCACCGCAGCCAACTGTTATTTGAGTAGTTTCATAGTCCAAATTATTGTCTTCTTTAAATTTATGAACTATTGCTTTTTTGAGGCTTGCAGTGCCATCGACAGGAGTATATTTTGTCTTTCCTTGATGAATTGCATCAATCGCCGCTTTATTAACATGATCTGGTGTTTCGAAGCTTGGTTCTCCAACCCCGAAATCTATGATTTTTTGTCCCTGAGATTTTAACTGTGATATTAATTTTGTTAGGGCTAGCGTTGGTGATTCATTGATTTTTGATAAACGATCAGCAGCGATAGAATTGAGAATATTAGACATAAGTAAAAAATAAAAACTTTTTGTTTATGTTATGTTTTTGATGTTAAAAAGTCAAGTTTCATAATTGTTACTATATTAATTTTTGCTGTGTTTTTTCCTGTTTTTCTTTGTTTTTGTCATGATTTACAATGAGTTTTATATTAATTAAACAAAAACACAAATCATATGAAATTCCAACTCCACCTAACAACCAAAGAGGATTCCCGCTGGAACCGCCTCAATGCCGTTGTATCGAGATTGGAATTTCATTTCATGCGCAATCGCACAAACCCTTTG
>JBIKUW010000095.1:0-5278 GCA_044347385.1 Rickettsiales bacterium | reverse complement strand
CCTAGAAGATTTTGAATATTATGAAGGTGTTCGAGATGAGATCAATGCCATGTACTATTTTAGAAATGCAATGGATGAAAAAGATTTTGATCATAGAGAAATATACAATGAGATAATGGAGGTTTTTAATAAAGTTGAGAGTTTAGGGATTAAAGATAGATTTGAGATATTGGCTAGGCTATATTGTAAATGTGTTTCAGCATATTTGATCTCTGAAACATCTATAACTGATATTTTTGAAAGAGAGGTTTTATTGTATTTCTCAAATGATGAGTTGGAATATATTATTCATAGAAATTCGGAAGATATTATGATTAAAGAACAAAATGATTTTTTAAAAGTTAATGCAAATGATGAAGTTGAATTGTTGAACCATGTTAGAAAATATCCATATTTAGCTTTGAGTTTTTTTGATAAAGATGATTTGGTAAAACATCTAAGATTATCGAATAAGATGTTGAAAGGTCAAAATATTTCAAAATCAGAAAATTCTCAAACCATTTCACACAATTTAAAATTTATAGAATCAATAGAAGATAAGTTGAAGAGTTTGCCGCAGAAGATTGTTGGTTATATTGAAAAATTGAAATTTCTCTCATCAGATCGAATGAAAATAAAGAATGGATGGGGAGGTGTGCATTTTTTTATGATTGATATTATTGATTATCTTTCAAAGAATTTTGGAGAAAGTAAATCTGATATTTATGACTACTATTTATATGAAGATATAGTTTTATTAATTTCTGATGGAATTAAATTAAGTCAAGAAGAGAAGGATTTGAGGAAGAAAGGAGTCCTAATGGAAATTATAGAGATGAATGGAAAATTGATGCCATCGATAAAATTTGGAAAATATTTTGAATATAAGAAAAGTTCAGAAGAAAAATCTGAAGATTTTATATTGAAAGGAAATGCTGTTATTAAGAAGAAAGTGAGTGGAGTGGTAAAAATCATTAAAGATAATAATTTTAAATTTAGTGATTCATTAGAAGATACGATTATTGTAACAAGCATGCCTCAGCCAAATATTATTCCAATTATAAGAAATAGTCTTGGTTTGATTACAAATGAAGGCGGCGTTTTATCTCATGCTGCTATTTTATCTAGAGAGTATAATCTGGCATGTATTGTTGGCACAAAATATGCTACTAAAGTTCTGAATAATGGAGATGTTGTAACAATGTGGGCAGACGGAAAAATTACTAAGGATTCATGAAATATTTGAAAAATACTATCATAGAAAATATATTGATCATTAAACTGAAAATATATAATTAATAAAGATAAAATTTAAAATCATCTTGAATTATTATAAAAAAAATGATAAATTTAATAAAAGTTTGAAAAAATTTAGGTTATAAATGGACAATCAGAATTATATTGGTGCTGTATCCGGTGTTATCTCATCAATTGTAGATGTGCGTATTGAGAGTGGTGATTTACCAAACATTTTAGATGCTTTAGAGTGTGATTTTGGAGTAATAGAAGTTAGGCAACACATTAATGACAAGACTGTAAGATGTATCGCAATGTCTGATACTACAGGTCTTTCTGTTGGAAAAAAAGTTTGGAGATATAAACATAAAACGATTTCTGCTCCTGTTGGGAAAGCAGTTCTTGGTAGAATTATGGATGTTTTAGGAAATCCAGTTGATGGCCTTGGTCCAGTTGGAACTGAAGTTTATAATTCAATTTATGCTGATGCTCCTGATTTAGTTGATCAATCAACTGCAAATGAGGTCATGGTGACTGGTATTAAAGTTATTGATCTTTTAGTTCCATATGCAAAAGGTGGTAAAGTTGGTTTGTTTGGTGGTGCTGGTGTTGGAAAGACTGTATTAATTATGGAATTAATTAATAACATTGCTAAAGGCCATGGTGGTTATTCGGTTTTCGCGGGTGTTGGTGAAAGAACTCGTGAAGGTAACGATTTATACAATGAAATGATTGATTCAGGAGTTATTGATTCAAAAAATTTAGAAAATTCAAAAGTTGCCTTAGTTTATGGTCAGATGAACGAACAACCTGGTGCGAGAGCAAACATTGCATTCACTGGTTTGACTATTGCTGAATATTTTGCGCGTGAAGAAAAACAAGACGTTTTATTCTTCGTTGATAATATATTTAGATTTACTCAAGCAAATTCAGAGGTGTCAGCGTTGCTTGGTAGAATTCCTTCTGCAGTAGGTTATCAGCCAACTCTTGCGAGCGAGATGGGTGCTTTACAAGAAAGAATTACTTCAACAAAAAATGGTTCCATTACTTCTATTCAAGCGATTTACGTTCCAGCGGATGACTTGACGGACCCAGCTCCTGCGAACTCTTTTGCTCATATCGATGGTACGACTGTTTTATCTCGTGCAATTTCTGAGCAAGGTATTTATCCAGCAGTTGATCCTTTGACTTCAAGTTCAAGAATGATGTCCGAAGATATTGTTGGTGCAGAGCATTATGGTACTGCAAAAGGAGTGATTAAAATACTTCAAGATTACAAAAATTTGCAAGATATTATCGCAATTCTTGGTATTGACGAATTATCTGAAGAAGATAAATTGACAGTTTATAGAGCTCGTAAAATTCAAAAATTCTTGTCCCAACCTTTCCATGTAGCTGAGATTTTCACAGGCGCTAAAGGAAAATTTGTTTCATTAGCTGATACTATTTCAGGTTTTAAAGAAATCTTAGAAGGAAAGCATGATGATATGGTTGAAGATGCTTTCTACATGGTTGGATCTATTAGCGAAGCTAGAGAAAAAGATGAAGCAATTAAATTGAAAAATAAAAATTAATTTTGATATAGAGCTATGAAATTTCTTACTATTTTAAATGATTTTTATCATTCGAAGATGGAGTGTGTCTCAATATCTTTTGCTTCTACAAAGGGCGAGACTCAAATTCTAGATGGTCATGCGGATGGATTTTTTAAATTGAGACCTGGAGTTGTTGAGATTACCACATCAAGTGGTGATAATGTTAGATTTTCTGTTCAAGACGGTTTGATATCATTTTTGGATCAGGAAGATGCAACTTTATTGAGTGATTCTTTAGAGTTGTTGAAGGATTAATAGATAAAGCTTCTCTCTTGCCATAAATTTATTTTTCTATTGAAGAAATATGATTTAAAATTTGTTTGCAGGCTTGTTCTGGAGTTAGTTCGCTAACATTCATTTTAAGAAGATTTCGATGATTGATTGTAATCAATGGTTTTTTTAATTCTTCATCAGTGAGTGTAGTTGATTTGTATTTCTTAAGTCTTTCTAAATTTGCAATTCTTTTTCTATTTTCTTCTATTGAAATATCTAAAATTACAGGAATAAAATTAGAGTTGTCGTTTTCTGACATATTTTTTATTTGTTCAAAAAGATCCTTATCTCCTTCATCTTCGAGCAATTCATTTGTTAGAATATAATTATTCGATATATCGTTCTCAATAAAGAACAATAGGCCATCCCTAATTTTTTTAATAGCATCCCAGGCAAAATCTGGAATACCATCATTGATGTTTTCAAGAAGTGAAAATATCACATTGTTTGTTAGATGATTATCTGCTAGCCTATAGTTGTTAAATTTTTGTAATTCCTTTGCAATGGTGTATTTTCCAGTACCAGATCTACCTATCAAATATATTATGTTTCTCATACTATTATAAAGATTATAAAAATAATACAATTATGTTATTATACATATAATATTTAAAAAATTTCATGACCATAAAAATTGCTGTCACAGGTGGGATCGCTAGTGGAAAAAGCACAGTTTGTAAATTATTTTCTGAAAAACTGAAGTGCAAATATTATAATTGCGATATTATTGTGTCAAAATTATATAACGATTATGTTTTTTGTTTAAAAAATTTTTCTCGCCATAAATTTTTCTCATCAATTCTCGATGAGAATGGTTTAGTTGATAAAACAAAATTGAGGGAGTTGATTGTCGAAAATCCTCATAGATTGATAGATATTTCTCAAATTGTGTGGGTAGAATTGGAAAAGCTAATTTTGCAAATTATGAACTCAGAAAAAGAGAAATTCATAATTTTTGAAGTACCTTTGCTTTTTGAGAGTGGGTTTGATAAATTATTTGATTTTATTGTAAATATTGAGAGTAATTTTAAAAATAGAGTGGATAGAAGTTTAAATTCTCACATTGATCAGAAATTTTTTGATATTTTTGTGAGTCAGCAAGTATCTAATGAATTTAGAAAGTGTCATGCTGATTTTACAATTTTTAATAATGGCGATGTGCAATCTTTAGATGTAAAAATAAATAATTTGATCAATATTTTGAATGATAAATTTTTGCATAATTTTTCTTCATATTTAGTGAATGATATTTCCAATCTCACACAGAATGATAATAATTCCAATGCAGAATAAACCTATTGCAATCCATTGATTTCGAATTTCTGAAAAATTTAAATTTATATTTTTGTTGTCTGATTTCATTTTCCAAAATAAATATATTGGCATTATGATCGCAATGAATGCAGAGATCATTCCAGCAAAGCTTAAAGCTGATATGAAGGCGTTTGGGGCAAGTATGGAGATGAGGCATGGCGGAAGAACAGTGATTCCCGATGATATAAAATTTTTTCCAGAAGAAGAAATTTTTTTTGATACCATGTTGTTTTGAATAATATTTCTGATGGAATCTTTGAGCCCTATTCCAACTCCAATTAATGATGTAAGAATTGCAAGAGATGAGATAATCCAAACAAAAAGTTGCATTGACTTCCATTTTGATATTTCGCTTAATTCCTTAATCAGATCACCAATTTCAACTTCTCCAGAGATTATTTTTTGATAAAAAGTTAAATTATTGTTATATATAACGCTTAGAGTGCTAATATTCCAAATTAAGTATATAATTGCTGAAATAATCACACCATAGAAGAATGCTTTTCGTAGTTTGTTGGTGTTTTGATCGCAATAGTTCACTAACGTATGTAAAATGATTTGAAATCCAAATGATGTAAAAACAACTGGTATAGCAATTCTCCAAGACGAGAGTTGAGATAAATTTTCAGAAAATAGCGGTAAGTTTGTCCAGTTTATTTCACCAATCAATGCAATAATTAAAATTGTTATCACTATCAATAACCCCAAAAACAATGTTCTATTGGCGTAGTCAATAAATTTTATTGGCAGCGAAAGTACGCAAAATGTTCCCAAGGAATAGCACATAATTATGACCGATAAATCATATTCTTTTTTTGCAAAATTGTATTCCAATAATTTTTGTAATATTGATGATCCTCCGTATATAAAAACAGCTAGCA
>JBIKUW010000012.1:0-18657 GCA_044347385.1 Rickettsiales bacterium | reverse complement strand
TACTGCAAGCCGATTATGTAATAATAATTATTATTTAAATTCAACTCATATATTATAGTATAGATCATAACATATTCAATATGTAAACAAAATACTTTTAAAAACACATTTTACATTCGAACATACATCAATTGAAAATAAAGTTTTTTAATGTAGAATTGTTAAAATTTTCTCCGCTCTGAATAAATGATTAAGATTTTAAGAAAAAACATTAATGTAGAAAGCAATTATCTCACAAGAAATCTTGATTATCATTTAGTTCTAAAAAATATAATCTCAAACATAAAATGTTATATCAATCAAAAATTAAAATCATTAAATAAACAAGCGCGATTATTTCATGAAAATGCACTAACAGAAAAAAATCTTTTCAAACCCAAAAGCGAAACTCATGAACCTATACTTGCTCACATCACAGACGTAAATTTCATTCTAGGAGTTTCTGGCGGCATAGATTCTGCGATAGTGAATTTCATTATTAGCATGATTTTTGGAGGAAATAAAATTTTCGCTACTAGCATTCCAACTAAACACAATTCTGGACATACAAAAGACAAAGCCAAACACCTATCAAATCTTTTGAATAATAATTTTGAGGAAAAACCAATAGATGTTGAAAATGATGATGGGGAAAATGACCAATCCCTGAAGCGCGCTCTTATTTTACAAAAAAAACGCGACGTACTGATTCGTGAGCACGGGAAAAACACTGCATTCCTCATTCTAAATACAAGCAATATCTCTGAAATTCAAACTGGTAATTTTACGATAAATGGTGATACCATTGGCGATTTTGGAATTTTGCGCAATCTATTCAAAAGCGAGGTTTATCAACTCATTGATTTTATAAATAGTGATAACGGAAAAAATTTTCTACTTTCTGAACTTGGCACTATCAACAATATTGAGAAAATCTTACACTGCATTGATGAAAACTCGCACATTATTCCATCAGCTGAACTAAAAAATAATAATCAAAAAGATTCTGATATATTGCTTAATCACGATGATTTTTATACAGTTGTTGATATGATTTTGATTGGAAAGATGAATAGCTTGAATGATGAGGAATTAAAAGAAGCTCTATGTAAAGAAAACGCTTTTGCTCAGTGGATTGAAGACTTTTACAATTTTAAAAATATTCATGAACATGTTGAAAAAAGAAAAATGGCAGACTTTGCAATTAATAAAATAAACGCAAGAATGAAATTATCTAAGAATAAAATAAACTCTATGACATGCGAATCAATTGCTATTTAAACTCATTCACCAGGCGCTATTATCAAAGGAACGATTCAACTTGACACTTCCAAACCAATTCTATACAATTATAATTGAGTGCAATCTCGACATAAACACGTGGAAAAAAACACAAATGATTAAACCATCTGAGATTAAAAGGCATATCACAAAAATAGTTACTCAAACACTTAGGTCAGCTAATTTTACCTGCAAAGAGATAACAATTTCAACATTGATGACAACAAACAAAAAGTCTCAATTATTGAATAAAGAATTTAGAAAAAAAGATTCACCAACCAACATTCTTTCGTTCCCATACACTGAGGAAAACATTTTTAACAATTTTGACAAATATAAAAATGAGGAAATATATCTTGGTGAATTGGTTTTTGCCTATGAAACAATTTTAAAAGAAGCACATGAACTGAGTTTTCCAATGGAGTGCACAGAAAAAGTTTTCCAAGACCATTTATCACACTTAATAGCTCATGGAACGCTACACCTTTTGGGTTTTGATCATGAAAATGATGAAGATGCAGAAAAAATGGAGTCTCTGGAAGTTGAGATTCTCAGTAAATTTGGAATAGATAACCCGTATTTACAAAATATAGATTAAAATCTAAAACCTATCAAACTCTCTATTACTATTATTAAAATTCATGTAATGCTGACTATCTCTAATCTCCCTTAACATACTATCTGCAACATTTTTATTTGCTAAATTATTATCAGAAGGGATAAATAGATCAAAAGTTGCTTTTTTGTTTTCATTATCTACATTTATATTTCCATAGTTGTAATCACCACCTGCAAATCTAGTACTTAAAAAATTTTCTATTGTATCAGTGCTACATGTAAAATCCACCTCAACTCTTAAATTCAATCGATATGAACCATCTTCAACATCAACTAAATCAGATTTTTCAATAATTTTAGCACATATAATTAGATCTCTTGGTGGCTCAACAACTACATTCTGCATAACTCTATTAGGCGCAGCCCTTTCTTCAACGTCACTACTATCTATTACCATAAAACAACAAAACAAACAGCAAGACAGTTTGTACAAAAAATTACATATCGCTCTGAAAAACCTAATGAAAATATTTCTCTTCTCTAAACTCCTAGCTTCATAATTTGGAGCATCATACATCGTCTCACTTCGCTCATTACTGTACTCATATGGTCTCCATCTTTGATCATTTGTCACACTTGCCACCTCAGGTATTTCCCCCACATGCTTATCATCTAGATCCAAACTTTCATCATCATTTGTCACGTCAGGTGTTTCCCCCACATGCTTATCACCTAGATCCAAACTCTCATCATCATTTGCCACGTCAGGTTGCTCATCCCATAACACTTCCTTCTTTCTTATTTCTTCATTCAACCCCCCAAAAGAGATTTCTTTCAATTTATTGATATCCTCACTGTAAATGGACAGTTCAATTTTATTATTTTTAACATCAAGACTATAACTAACATTTTCTGGAAATTTATTTTTTAAAAAATTATACAAAGCAATATCATCAACTCTCGCAATATTGATATTAGATTTTAATTTTAGAGTAAATAAATTCTTATTACTCTTCTCAATATCAAAATCTTCATCAGAAAGCTGTGCTGCATTAAGTTCGGAATTTCGCGCAATTATTGAATAATAATGCTCTCTTATTTTCTCAAAGTCGAAATTTAATTTCTTTAATTCAGCAATTTCAATAGCAGATAAATGAGCAGATTTAGAAACTTCAATTCCATTACAAAAAACTTTTCTAGTTTCCTCAGTTATTTCACCATTCTCCCCAAGATGACCATTCTCCTTTAAAATCTTTCTATTAAACAAAATTTGCTTTCCAACACATTCAGAAAGATATAAACGGTAAAAAGCTCTAACAGCATTTGTCTCAATAAGATTTCTTTGAGGATCAGGATGCGATTCTATATTAAGATCGTCAACAAATGGACGGTAGTTCATATTACAAAAATGTACTGAGTAATGCTGATTATTCTGAGGATCTCTAACTCCAGATCCAGCATGATATATACAATCATTTACATCGACTACGTCATTTTCTTCTAAACCAGCAGAAGTGCCGATTGAATAATTATCAAAATTATAATTTTTATACTCATGCTGCGTATTGACTGTATCAACTGCTTTATTCTTTAATTCATTGACCCTAGCTTTTGTTACTATCATAACTCTCTTATATTTTAAATTTCATAAACTATTGAATTTTACACCAAATATAAATAATTTACAAATTTTTAACGAAAAAGCTTACTTTTTTATGAATTTTCCGAACCATATCGATGATTCATACAAAAATAGCAATGGAATCGCAAGAGCAATTTGACTGAAAATATCTGGTGGGGTAAGAACCGCTGCGACTATAAATACACCAACGATCACAAAACGCCTTGCTTTTTTTAAGCCAACAACCGAAATCACTTTTAACTGCAATAATAAATTTATTATCACTGGAAGTTGAAAAGCAAGCCCAAACAAAATCATCATTTTTATACAAAGATTAAGATAATCGCTAATCACAATCATCATCCCAATTTCAAAATTTTTATTCTCTGTATAAGCAAATTTTAGAAAAAAACTCCAAGCATTTGGAAAAATAAAATAATATACAAAAAACGCACCTATAGAAAACAAAATCGGTGAAAGAAAAAGATATGGCAAAACAACTTTCTTCTCTTTATCATAAAGACCAGGAGCTATGAAAGAATAAATTTGCCAAATTATAAAAGGTAGGGAGAGAAAAATCGCCCCAATAATTGAAAGATTAATTCTTATTGAAAAAGGCTCAACGATATTTGTATAAACTATTTGCGCTTTGCTATCCTTAATCAGACTTATTAGTGGATCTGTAAAATAATACAGAAATTTCTCTGCAAGAAAAAAATTCAATATTACTGCAATAAAGAAAAATACTATACACCTTACAAAACACGACCTCAGATCAGCAAAATTCTCAAAAATCGCTTCTTTACTTATCATTCTGTAAAATTTTTACACTATTATATTAAAATTTTTGTTCTTTTCGATAATTAAAAAAATCTACTCTTCCATTTTTACTATTTTATCTTCTTCTTCCTTAATAATTTCCTTAGTCTCTTCATTATTATTGCGAGGAGAAACACTGCTATCAGAATTAGAATTTAGAGATTTTTTCGCAGCTAAATCTAACTCATTATTTAAAATATCTCTCCAATACTGCAAATTCTGCGCTCCATCATACTTCTTTCCATTGATCAAAAAGGCTGGAGTTGCTTCAATTTTGTAAGAACTCTCATATGCTTTCCTTGAATCATCTAAAACTCTCTTGACTAATACCTGAGTTTTAGGATCTTGAGATTCTGGAGTGCCACATTGCTTCAATCCATTTCCATCAAATCCAGCAGCTGTAAAACTCTCAACCATTGAATCTATAAGACCTCTAGCCCTCTTGTCAATATTATTTTTATTCTCATCACTTTGATCTTTGAAATTTACACCCTTGAAAGCTTCTTCGATCTTACCTTGATTGAAGAAAATAACAGAACGCAACTTCAACTTATCCGCATTATTATCAAGACATTCAACCATCAGAGATAACCTAAAGGAAATTCCATCAGTTGGAAAAGGGCGCGTTACGTACAAAACTTTGCCAGTATCGATATACTCAGCTTTTATACGTGGGAAAATCTCCTCAGAAAATACCTTACAGTGAGGGCAAGTCAAAGAATCATATTCAATCATAAGAACATTTGCTTTCTTATTTCCAATATAAACATCATTCTCCTGAAGTGTAGATATATCAGAACTATTTATAGCTCGCACCTCTTTCTTCTCCTCGATACTTTCTGCCTTTCTTTCAACTTGAACTTTATTATCTTCACTCTTTTTGTTCGCTAAAGCAACCTCTCTCCTAACATCTTCCTGAATCTCTTTCTCTTCTTTATTATCAATTTCATCATTCTCTGATTGAATCTCGTCATTCCTTAATTCTTGATTAGCATCAGTGCTAACTTCTTCATTAATTTCATTATTTTTTACATCATCTCTAATTTCGTTATTTTCTATAACTTCTGTATGATTCTCAACATTTGATTTGTTTTGAAAACTTCTAAAAACTAAAAATCCGGCAAATAATATAACAAGTAATAAAATTATCTTGAAAAAATTTCTCATATTTTTAATAAAAAGATAATAAAATGTGGCCTGAGACGGAATCGAACCGGCGACACATAGATTTTCAGTCTATTGCTCTACCAACTGAGCTATCAGGCCATTAAAAATAATATTACATTAAATTTTTGAAAAAACAACTACTATTTGCAGAAAAAGTACACTTTTAAGAATAATTAATAGTAGAATGTTAATTTATTTATATTTTCATACCAAAAATTAGATTCTTTTGAATATATCATGTTGTAGCACGCATCTGCTCCATTCCACCTACTAAATTTCCTAATCCAACAAATACACCATTTCCAGCAGGAACTTCTGTGTATTTATGAACTGTTTTTATTTTCTCACCATTTGGACCAACACTTTCTATTGCAACTTCCTCTGTTTGGTTATTCTGTTTAATTAAAGTTCCCAGAGTTCCTTGTGCATTTTTAAACACACTGAGCGCAACATCAAAAATCCCTTTATTTTGCTGACCTCCTAAATTTGCTATTGAATAATCATAATCCAAGAAATTTGCCCTATCCGCAACACCCTTATTTGCTACTCTGCTATAAATGTAAAATGCAGTATCAAAAATCTCTCTATAACCTTCCTTAATATTTCTATATTTCCATTCATCAATCTCGTTCATAATTGCTTCGGTAAATTTTGAATTAGTTGCAAGTATAAAAGTTTTAACTCTCACAACAGATTCAAATTCTTCAATTGTTTTCTCCATCACCTTTCTATCAAAACGCTCGATACATCGCCTCATGATTTCCATAAGAGCTTTCTTATTCTTACCCCATGTATTTTCAGCTGCGATTCTTTTTGCTAAATAAATTGATCCCACCGCAATACCAATAGGAGGAATTATCGATAAACCAGCTGAGGTTAATCCCTCTTTTTTACTTTTAATATTGTCACATTTCTTAACTTCAGCAAATTCACTAATTTTGAGATGAGCCCTATAATATTTAAATCTATACTCTAAATCTTTCTTTTGCTCTTCTGTTAAATCATCTTTTATCATATCTTCATGATTCTCTATAATTCTCATAGGCTCACTTTCCCTAGGGGGATGAACAATAGGAGAAGAGTTAACATAATCAATAGATGGAGACTTAACGCGCCTATCAACGCCGCAGCCATTAAGAAAGCCAGAAATAAGATTTGAAAAAACTGAAGGACTTGCACGATCAATTTTACTCTTCTCTCTAAGACTCTCAGTTGCTTTGGCTTTCTCAACAAGGCTATCAAACATACTATCTCTAGGAAGATATAAATTAAATTCATCCGGAAGATTTCTTTTTGATTCCAACAATTCGTTAAATTCTGTAAATTGAAATATTCTATAATTTGCAACATCAGTTCTTTTTGAAAAATTATTCCCTTCACTCAAATCTTCTCTACCACCAAAAGATCTATAACTATACTCTTGATGTAGTTTCAAAAATTCTTCAAAATACTCCTCGGTATTTTCTTTCAGATACCCCTTAATAACTTCTTTGAAACCAAACGAATTGTGTTCAGTATGCTCCTCTCTTTCTTTTTCATCTTTGTGTATTCCATACATCTCAACACAATATTTAATTCCTGAAACAAGAAGTTTTGCGCCAAGTGCACCCAATTCCACCTGCCAACTTGTACCATTGATGTTTTCAAACGTCTTGATAAATGAACTAAAAAATTCTTGCTTCAATTCTTGATTATTGTCTTCAGATAATGTAACTTTAGCCTTCTTTTTAGCCTCATAAAATGTTTGCAAACCACAATCAATACCTGCATCAATAATACCACCTATAGTTCTCAATCCCAAATCCCTAATCCTTGATTTAATACTATTATCAGTTTCTCCTGACAATAACTTTAGAACAATTTCAATTTCATTTGGAGCTGGATCTGGAAGTATTGATTTTATATTGATTGTTTCGGCCTTTTTCTTACCCAGGCTCCTCATATCTTCCCTTAACTGGTGCATTGCTGCTTCAATGTTATCCATTCTAGTGTCTAGGTGATTCATTCTTGCATTTGCATTTATTTCTCTTTGATTTATTAATGTTAATTGAGTATTAACATGCCCTTCTAATACTTCTCTTTTTCTATCTTGTTCTGCTTTATCTTCTTCTCTTTTTCTATTTTGTTCTGCTTTATCTTCTTCTCTTTTTCTATTTTGTTCTTCAAGCTTTGCATCAATTTCTCTTTTCATGCTAAAAATTTCTTGTAAAATTAAATTGTTACTCACGGTTTCTTTGTTATTTTGAGTATTTAGATTTTCCATAAGTTACCTATATTGAATTATTTCCCATTTTATTATCATTTTGTGACCTCTCTTGTAAATCTTTAGTTTGAATTAATACGATTAAGTTATCAAAACGTCTATTCAAATAATCTCGAGATTCATCATTTATTTTCTTTGCATTTTCACAATATTCATTATTTCTTTTCTTTGCATTTTCACAAGATTCGTTATTTACTTCCTTCATACCATTAAAAGCCTCAGATATTATTTTTTTTGCATTAACTACAACAGGATCTAAATCAGGCTCTGCACTACTCACCACTTTACTATCACTCTTATCCTCATTTCCTACTTCACCCTTCTCATCTCCTTTCTGCTTTTCCTCCCCAACCTTCTTTCCAAAACAACGCGCACAACTCTCAAAAACCAAAATCGCAGCTACTTTCACCCTATCTTTCACAGAATGAACTGCATTACTCATACTTTCTTTTAAACTAAAATCTTTATCTTTCATCTTTAAATACCTACATAATAAATAAGCCATTAAAGCTAATATACAAATTCCTACTATTGCAGAACTAACTGAAATTACTGCTATTTCCCAATTTTCTAATGATTTCATCATATTATTTAATTTTTAATAAAGTTATTGTAAGTGTTAAGATTAAATGTGTCAAATCTTGAGATTAACAATTTTTTAATAATGTCAATTTCATTTGGAGCTGGATCTGGAAGCATTGATTTTATATTAATTGTTTAGGCCTTTTTCTTACCAAGGCTCCTCATATCCTACCTTAACTGGTGCATTGCTACTTCAATGACGGTCATTCTAGCGTCAATGCCGTTCATTCTTTCAGAGTGAAGGTTTATTGTTGCTCTTGCGTCCATTACTTCATGTCTTACGAAGTTTAATTGTGAACTAACATATTCTTTTAATTCATTTATTTCTTCTTTTGTATCTTTTTTATATTGATCAATTTTTTGATTTTGCTCTGAATTATTTCTATCAATTCTATCACCAAGATTGTAAATTTCTTGCAAAACTATATTTCCCTTAAGAGACTTATTGTTGCTTTTATTATTCAAATTAGTCTGAGTATTTGTATTGTTAGTCTCTATATTATTATTTTGCATACTATTGTCCATAAATTACCTTATATAAAATTATTTTGAATATGAATTTTCAATATCGCTTTCAATATCACTTCCTTCTTTTGCAGAGTCTAAGATTAGATTATTAATTAGATTCAAATGCTCTATCTCTTCATTTGCATGCTTATTCTTCATTGCAATTAAATCCGCAGCACGCTTATCGTTACTCTCAACGAACTTATCATAAGCTTGACTTAAACCTTCCTTACATTCTTCAACAGCTTCTGACACACTGTTCAGCCCATCAACTATTACAGAATTTTTATTTTCGACACCATTACCACCACTCTTATCCTCAACCCTCACTTCACCCTTCTCAACTTCTTTCTGCTCTTCCTCTTCAACCTTTGGTTTAAAACAACAAGTACAACTTTTAAAAACAAAATTCATTCCTACTTTTACATTCTTCTTAAGAGAAGTACTTAAATCACTTATACTATTCTTTAAACTAAAATCTTTATCTTTCATCTTTAAATACCTACATAATAAATAAGCCATTAAAGCTAATATACAAATTCCTACTATTGCAGAACTAACTGAAATTACTGCTATTTCCCAAGTTTTCATAGAACCTCTATCATTTTTGATATGCCCGTTATACATATCAATATATTGATGTAAATATTAACTCAGAGATTAAAATTTTATTGATTTACAACCAAAATCACAAAAAAATCAAGATTTTCTTTTCTTCAAAATTCTTAATTCACTTCTTTCCACTGCAAAAGATTCATCTTCTAAATTCTTATTTAGAACAGAACCAGCAGCAATCAAATTATTATCCTTAATTTCAATAGGGGCGATAATCGAAGTGTTTGAACCAATCATATTCTTACTTCCAATCTTAGTTTTGTTCTTTTTCTTCCCATCATAATTACATATAATTGAACCAGCACCAAAATTGTTCTCATCAGAAATCTCTGCATCACCGATATAAGTCAGATGCTTTGCTTTATTTTTATTTCCAATGACACTACGCCTCACCTCAACAAAATTTCCAATAATATTCTTATTTCCAATAATATTTTTCCCATTTAGATGTGCAAACGGCCCAATTTCACAATCACTCCCAATTTCACTATCAGAAATATAAGAAAAGGACTTTATCAAACTATTGTTACCAATCCTAACGTTATCATTCAGCACAACATTCGATTCAATAATCACATTTTCACCAATTTCTATATTTTTACCACAAACAACATTCTGACCAATCTTAGTACCAGAACCAATTCTATTATTAAAGCCAAAATGGACGGAGTTTCTATCTATCAATTGAACAAAATTTTTTAGAAAATAATTTCTCTGTTCGTTTTGCCAATTACTCTCCAACTCACTAAGTTCAAAAAAACTATTGATACCAAAAACTTCATAACTGCTAATTCCTAAATATCCAAATTTTTCATCACTCAGTCCTAATAAATCAAATAAATAATACTCTCCAGCAGCGTTATTATTTTGAATTTTATCTATATTATTTTTTAGAAAATCAAATTTCAAACCAACAATTCCTGAGTTGCATTGTTGAATTTGCTGAATTTCTAAATCATTCTTATAATCCTTATACTCAGCTATTCTATCAACTCGATTATTTGAATCAAAAATAATTCTTCCATATTGATTATCTAAAGAATAATCGAAACCACAAACCACACCGCTCTTGACATTTTTTAAAGATTTTTTTAACTTTTCTATGGATTCAATCTGAATTAATGGAGTGTCCGCATAAAATACTACAACATCCTGGAAATTCACATCGATGTTATCTATTGCAACCTTCACCGCATGCCCAGTACCTAGCTGCTCTTCCTGACAAATAAAAACAACATCACATCTCTTACCAATAAAATTTTGAATGTAATTTTTCTCATCTTCGGAATAGTTATTATTAATTATAATTACAATCTCATCTGGATTGGATTTTAAAACTGAATCAATCAGATGAATGATAAGCTTTTCCTTTCCTATTTCACAAAACGATTTGTTAATTTTTCCCCCCATTCGCGTTGACTTCCCAGCTGCTAAAATAATCGCTAAATATGACATATATAGAATAAGTAAAGCACATAAACATAATAATCACTATTATAAATGTATTATCGCTTTTGTCATTCCATTTCTGGATATTATATTTTGAGAAGTACTATATATTAATTAATATATAATACTTGTTATTAAGATTGAATATACTTGTTTCAGAAATATATATTTGTATTGCTAATTCCTAAAAAGATCCCACGTCCTTACAGGACTGGTATGACAAAACCATTTAAACCTTGTCATCACAGTATTTTTTACATTGTCATCACAGTGCTTTAGCACTTGGGATCCCTTGAAATTTGAGAAATGTTCTGGTGAGATCCTATATTTAATAAAATTAAACTAGGATTACAATATAAGACTGTTGTCATCACAGCGAAGCGTGGGGTCCCTTCATTCATTTCCAAATACAATCACTAATTCCTCTAAAGATCTCACACCTACTTCGTAGTCTGAGATGACAAATACTTTAAACTAGGATAACAATACCTTACTCCATTTTGAACTCTTTAAAAACTTTATTTCATATAATCTTTCATCCATTCTATTTTCAAAATACTTGATATCGATCTGAATCACATACCTATTAAAATCAAAACCCCCTAATCTTTCAGCCCATTCAACTATTGTAATATTATTAGAAATCGCTTCATCAAAATCTAAATTCAAAAGCTCATCTGTTGAAACATTCTCTCCCAATCTATACAAATCATAGTGCCAAATCGATACTCCTCTCAAATCATAAATATTATATAAACCAAAACTTGGACTTGATACATACTCATCTTTATTGATATAATTACAAATATTTTTAACAAGCGTTGTCTTCCCAGCTCCCAAATCACCATTTAATAAAATAACATCGCAAATTTCAAGATTCTTAGAAAGTAACTCTGCAAACTTATCAATTTGATCTAAATTTAAAATAAATGAAAAATTTCTATATTCTAAATCATTATTCATAAATATATATTTCTGTTAATAAAAATTTCTATATTTTAATTTATTTTATGATGTTTATCTATTATATATATTTTTTTAAACTATATGTGTATTTAAAATATTTTGTATATTGAAGAAAATGAATTTTAAAGTTTTCATAAATTCCAATACAAAATGAATACTCACATTTTTCAATGAATTCACTATATAACATGAAATTAATATGAAAATATGGATCAATATGCTAAGATTTTCAAGAAACAAAATCGCTAGAATAAAAAAATAAATATATACTTTTGATAGATTTTTATAAAAATATATTTAATAATATAAGATTAAAATAAATTTACTACTTTAGGTATAATTAATTTTTTTGATATTAAAACATTAATTTTTTATTGTTAAAAAAATTTTATAATTAAAAATATAACAATAAAATTCATATTTAAATAACTTATTATTTTTTAATGTCGATTTCTAAATAAATTTTTACATTGCATATGTATAAAATAAAATTTTATCAAGTAAAATTAATTAATTGAATTTTATTATATATATTAAATGTTAGAGAATATTAATTTTAATCTTTTATTAATTAACTATTATTACAATTTAAATGTATAAAAAGATGAGAAAAATAACAATTATTAATTGTAAAATAAATAATTTTATTGATTAAAAGACATTTATTTGAATGATTAATAATTTTTATTGATTTATATTTTAATATATATTATACTTAACTAAGAGTAAAATATATTAAATAATTATTTAATAATTTATTTTTATGGCGATTTTATGGTAGCAAGAACTAGTTTAATAGACGATTATATAGGAAGAAAATTAAGAACAGCGAGAATTATAAGAGATCTAAGTCAAGATGAATTAGCAAAAAAAGTTGGTATTACATTTCAGCAAATACAAAAGTATGAAAAAGGTTTGAATAGAATTAGTGCTGGCAGGCTTTACTGGTTCATGAAAATTTTAGGTGTTGATTTTAGTTTTTTCTTCAAAGGAATCGATGAAATTATGATGCAAGATGAAAATGCTACTACACAATTTAACGATAGCGCTGGATATGAAAACAATTATATTGATATAGATTATGATTCTAAAGAAACAATTAGTTTATTGAGAAGTTACTATTCAATAAAAAATCCAGAAGCTAGAAGTAAAATTCTAGCTTTAATCAAAGTTATAGAAGAATAAATACACAACCTTGTCATCAAAACTCTAAAATTCCATAAAAACTATTCTTTTGGATTCATTGGAAAGTATGCAACTCCTAAATCACCTTTTGCAAAACCAGATTTTGAGTAAAAATTACTCATATCATCTCTTTTACCATTGAAATTTAATTCAATAGTACATGCATTATTATACTTACCAGCTCTTTTAGCTCTTTCTAAAATCGCAGTTCCGATGCCCTTTCCAGCATGATCTTTGCTAACTCTCAAAGACTCAATTACCAACTTTTTCCCTTGTTCATAATTTAAAGAGCAGTAAAATACCAAATTGCACATTGCAACGATCTTACCATCTAGCTCAGCAATTAATATATGTTGATTCTCTTTGCAAATCATTTTTGAAATCAGTTCAAAAGTTGCTTTTTGATCTCTTTTCTTTCCTTCTATATCTCCTTCAATTATCAAACTCAACAATGCATCTAAATCTCTTTTATCTGCTCTTCTAAATGATAAATTTAAACCTCTGTGACCCATATTTGAATTATTATTTTCCATAAATTACCTAATAAATATTTTCAATATTCACAATATATAATTTATTACAATTCAGGAATCAAAAAAATAATCTTCCTATCAATTTCTATTATATTCTATACAAAGTTTTGTCATTCCAGCGTTTTTATCTTGTCATCCCAGACTACGGAGTAGGCGTTGGATCTTTTGAGCACTTTTCGAATGCATTCCTTAAACCTGACAAGATCCTACGCCACTATCAAAGCGAAGGAGTTCCTTCTCAAAGCTCAAGAATCGCTTATTAATGCGGAAACATATGACCTTAACTCGGGACAGAATGGCCGCAGAGAAGTACGTGGCTAGGATGACAATATGAGGCTTTTGTTACTACAATGCTTTTTTTAATTTGTCATCCCAGTGCTTTAGCACGTGGGATCTATTCAGTTCTTTCCAAATGCATTCCTAATTCCTTATAAGAGCATTACGCATTTCATGCTAGAATGACAAAAATTTGTTTGATAGGATAATAAAAATATTCATCTAAAAAACATCAAGCAACACTATCAGCACTACTTCCAATCTTATTTCTTAATTCAACAATTCTATCCTGCAAAGAAACTTCCTCTTTTTCATTAAAATTATCACGCATCAGAATTGGAATTCGCAAATCATTTATAAAATTTCTTAATTCCTGCCTAGCTGCAATGTGCGACGCGGTTATTTTAATCAGAGATTGATTATCAAAAATATCCAGCAGCGTCAATCCGTATGGGAATAATTCTCGATATATAATTCTCTCAGAAAATCCACAACATATTCTAAAAGCCAAATTTTTCGATAAATGATTTAGAATTTTATCTACATTTCTTCTATTATTGCTGTCTAAATTTGATAAACGATTTCTTATCACCACCCATTCTGCCCTTCTTTTATGCCTTTTGAAATGAACAACTTTTTGCTCCCAAACCATTGCACTATAAATGTTCGGCTTCATTGCTCTTAAATCATCGCCAACTATTGTTGCTAACAAATCCATATCAATGAAACTGTCGTTAATTGGCGTAACTATCAGATCAGCAAAAGAATGGGCAACTGTTGAGATCAGACTGTTACTCCCAGGTGTATCTATTACAATAAAATCTGAATTAAGATCTGCAAACAATTCCATGAAATAACTAACTATCTCTCCTGAGTCCTGAGACTTCATTCTCTCTTCATCTGGATTGATAAAATTTGGCATTGGATACTTTTTACTAAATTCTACGTTCTTATTACGATAATGATCTCTATTTTCCAGATATCTCTTCAGAGAAAGCTGTCTAATATCAAGATCCATGCAAGAAACTTTATACCCCTTGTGAATCAAACTAAAGATAAGATGCATGGCGGTTGTGGTCTTTCCTGAACCGCCTTTTTCATTTCCTAAAACAATAATATATGGCTCAACCATTTTCCATTTTTAAACATATTAGTAATATATTAAACTAAATAAATAGAAATGGAAGACGCAATTATAAATAAACTATTGATTGCGATGGAACTTACACCAATTCAATCAAAAAAACCACCAATCCCTCTTTCTTGCTGATTGTGATGCGCATATATATTTTATATAAAACTTTAAATACATCTTACTTAAAAAATAAAAATATATTAAAAATCTATTGACTTCTTTAAAAAAATAAACTATAAATATTTTGTCCCTTGCCTTAGTGGCGGAATGGTAGACGCGACAGACTCAAAATCTGTTATCTGCAAGGATGTGCTGGTTCAAGTCCGGTCTGGGGCACCACTTTCATTATATTCAAAAATCTGAATTGCAAATTTTAACTTTATAATTTTAAAAACCTTTCTTCTTTAGAAGATCATCCATTTCTTTTTCTAATCTTTGAATTTCTGGATCATTCCCATCTGGATAGGTATTATACAAATCTCTTAATTGTTGATCAACGTACTCTATCTGTTGATTCAAACTCATCGCTCTTAACTTTTCATTTTCGTCTTCTGCAACGGATTTATCAGATAATTTATTATCTTTCACTTTATTCACCTCATCTAAACTTGAATTGTCATTATTATCGATTTTTTGCTCTGCATTCACAACACCCACTTTATTATTTTCTAAACTATCACTCTTCTTATTACTAATAACTTCATTATTATGACCTCCACCACCCAAACTAGAAGAATCAGAAAAGAAAGATCTGGAATCATCAAAACTACCTGTATACGAGGAATATGGATTTTCTCTTTCTATCTCCGGTTCATTTGAAGATGAAGAACCCTTTCCTCCCTCACCACTTAAAGCTTTGAAAATTTCTGATTGACCTTCTTGAGGTTTTTCAACATAAATCTCTTCTAACTTTAGATGGTGAGCACCTGCATCCTTACCATTTTCTGGAACAATATTATTATTCATAAATGGATTTAAATGCTCAGGATATTCAGTACTATTATAATTATTAAATGGATTTAAATGCTCAGGATAATCTCCGTTATCTAAAGTATGTGCAGCTGCCATATTCTGCTGCGCAATCATATCACTCAGAACTGAATCATGATCTGCGCTACCAACAAAAGTTGCTTTCACTTTTGTCTGAACATCGTCATGTTGTGTTCCACTACCATAGCCATCGTATTGACTTCCTACACCTGAACTAATTGTCATTGAAGCATTTTGGTTTTGATTTGACACTTGATTTCCTAACATTCCATTTACAGAATTTTCATTTCCAGAAATATCTTTAAATGAATTATTATATTCACGATCAACAACACTCTGATAATCTGCAAAAGTATAATTTGCTATACCCTTATATCCTCCGAACATAGAAGTGTTTTCCGTAAATGCACCTTCAAGAGCACTTTTAAATCCAACCCACTTACTCTCTGCTGGCTCGCTATGGATTGAATTTCCATCTACGTCTTTTTTCAAATTCCAATCTCCATGAGAATCTTTTTCTATCACATTAAAATGACTATCTAACACTCTACCATCTTTATCAACAATATGACCCTCTGAATCACGAACCAGATTTGGATTGTGCTCAAAAACTTTACCATACCCATTTTCCATCGACCATCTGTTTATAGAATCACCAGCTGCAACATTTGCAATTCTACCAATAACACCCTCTGTTTCCTTAAAAGAAACCATGGTTTTCTTGTCAAATGAATCAAAGTCGTAACCTCCAAGCCATTTCTGCGCATTACTGTGAAATGGATTTAAATTTTGTAATGAATTTTGCCCCATTTTATCCATGATAGCTCCTGCATAATCAAAATATGATCCAACGCTATCTTGAAGATGGTGTATTCCTCTCATATTATATTTAGATCTTTCCTTTTCTGCCATCTGATTGGACACACTTCTTGATTCAAGATCTTCATACCTAACACTATCATAAATAGCTCCACTAAGCTGTGCGACAAACCTAACTGCGCCATTTTTAGAATCCTGAGGACCTTCTCCTTCTTTCCAGAGTAATTTCGAAAGTGATAATTTATCATCCATATAATCACTAAGCTTCGCCCCTGTTTTCATGGTTAATTGTTGCATAATGAAGCCTCTGTCAGTTGTAATCAACATCAACCCCTTCCCTATAATACCACGCACACCGTCTTTCTGCGCAAGCTCACTAACATACTTTACATACTGTTGAAATGATTGCGTGATACTTACACCAATTGTACCCTGCGGCATTGTATAACCTTCACCACCGATTCCAATATATTCAGAAATTGTTCGGATATAGTTTATGCATAACTCCCATAGTACAAACATAAACAGAATAATTATAAATAAGTCTCCAAAATCAAAAAAATTATACGAATGATCTTTAAACATCATATCAGCAATCTTTTTGTGATCATCCTGTCCAATACCATCTGGAAACACCTTATCTGGATGACAATTATCCTTTGTTGGATTCGATTTGCATGCACTATACCCTGGTGGGACTGTCATTCCTTGCGGTCTATTCCCAACCATATTTATCTTTGGTACAAAGTTTATATCTGGCTCTAAAAATGGTAATGATGTATAACGATATCTAACTTTTTCATAATTTGGAGGAACTGCAATTTCTTCTATCTCGGAAAACTTAAACCTGTAATGAACCTTTGCGAATAACTCATAAATATTATATCCTGGAATCAAAATTGACCATCCAGGAATTGTTAAAAATGCATGACCTTCCCCAGGTGCCCAACCCATAATAGTCAAGCCACTACCCTGCGTCTCAACCTCACCATTATCTAAGTCTTTATATCTGTTTAGAACATTTGGGCTTGTACCACTAAATGGATTTAAATTCACAATTGGAGCAACACACATTCTGAAACCTAAAGCTCTCTGGATTTCATATTGAATAATATTCGCCATAAAAAATAGCACTACAAAACTCATCACAACTTGAAAACTATATCCAAGAATTGTATTTATATACTCCTGAAAGATTTGCCTCGTAACGTTAAATAGAATCATCGCGATAAATATCGGGAACATTGTCGTTGCTATGTAAAGCAAAATCATCCCAATGATATAGCACGCAAAACAAAAAACAACACATATCGAAAAAAACAAAATAATCAACATTAAGAAAAAAATAAATATCGGACCTAATAAAAAATTCGCATTAAATGCTGCAACTGCTCTATCTCCGATCAAAGGGTTAATAATCTTCTCTGTTATTCTATCCATAAAACCCATTGGATTGCTGGAATCATATTTATCACTACTTACAATAATATTTATCATTTGATCAATACCCTCTAAATAAGCACTAAACAAATTGTTATAAAAAAAATTCCAAGCATTTGGAGTTAATATTACAAGCACAAGACCAATTTTAAATAGACGCAGTGTCAATTCGCCAAGTTGCGCTTGAATAATCCCTATGAGATACAATAATCCTGTGATAGTAATATATAGTATAAGCAAAGCATAAATTCCTTTTTTATAAGCTGGATCAGAAACTATATTCAAGAATATTTTTTTTGAAATATTTTTTATGGGATCTAAAATATATTTTCTACAACCCTCAAACATTGGCGTTCTCTCTTTTTTATAAACACCACTTATAAAATTTAATTGATATGTTCCATAATTATCCAAATAAAAACTATCATAAATTTTTCCATATATCTCCATACCTTTTTTTATTTGATGCGGA
>JBIKUW010000094.1:0-5327 GCA_044347385.1 Rickettsiales bacterium | reverse complement strand
TAGTGCAACAAAGATTTTGAATGATCTTAGTATACAAACTTATTCTTTGGTGTTTGATAGTGAGCCAGAATGTTATAAAATCGAGAAGAAAATAAATATATTTAATAGGTTGACTAATGAATAAAATTATTTGTATTACTGGTGCAAGCGCTGGTTTTGGTGAAGCTGCAGCAAGAAAATTTTCTGAAAATGGATGGAATTGTATATTGATAGCTAGAAGATTGGATAGGCTGAATGAGTTGAAAAAAGAGCTTGAATCTAAATTTAATAATAAGATTTATGCAATGGGGCTTGATGTTTCAGACATAGATGATGTTGAAAAAAAGATTGCTTCTTTGCCAGAAGAGTGGAAGAAGATTAATGTTTTAGTGAATAATGCCGGTCTCGCTCTGGGAACAGAGTCTTTTTTTGACAATAGTTTAAATGATATTGAGAAGATGGTGAATGTCAATATAAATGGTATTTTATATATGTCAAAAGTGATTTTACCATTGATGAATAGTTATAAGAAGGATTCTAATTGCCAGGGACATATAATTAATATTGGTTCTATTGCTGGAAAAAATGTTTATAGTGGCGGCTCAGTATATTGTATGACAAAGCATGCTGTGATTGCGCTGTCTCATGGACAAAGGATAGATTTGCTTAATAAAAAGATTAAGGTGACTGTTATAAATCCTGGAGCTGCTGACACTGAGTTTTCAAATGTTCGTTTTAAGGGTGACTCAGAAAAGGCATCAAAAGTTTATAATGGATATGAGCCACTTCACGCCATGGACGTTGCTGATGCGATTTTTTATTGTGTAACTTTGCCAGATAATGTTTGTATTGATGAGTTGACTTTGACTTGTTTATCTCAAGCGAATGTACATTATTTCAACAAGGATTTAAATAAAAATTAGATAATTGTTTTCCATGTGTTTCGTTTTTTTTATTTAATAAAATTTTTGTGCTAACGCAGTTATCTATATCCACATCTTCTAAATTTTCTTGTTGAAGTAGATCGTGTTTCTCATATTTTTCATTGTATGAATGAATTCCATAACCTATTACTCCAAGAATTAAACATATTATTGCAACTGTAAAGACTATATAAAAGATTGCCACTCCTCCACTAGTTGCTACACATGGTCCAGTTATTGCCAAAGTCGAATTTGTGATATTTATGTTATTCGATGGATATTGATGATTCGTGTAATCTGAATTTGATTCAGAATTTTTTTCTAGAAGATCGAATAGATCGTCATCTTCTGCCAAGCGTTTTGCAAGTTTATCAATTACAGGGTTTAAAATATCTTCTATTTGTTGTTCTGTAATATTTAAATATCCGTAAACATAGCCTTTTATTAAGTCTTCCTTGTTACTTCTTCGAATTCTAGTTAATTTTTTCTCATCTTCAGAAGCTTTAACTGTGAAGTGTACTGGGTTGCAAATACTCTCCATGCCATTCTCTATGAGAATTTCACATGCCTTGGGATCAAAGATTGTTACTGCAAGCACTGGATTTGGTTCGCCTGGATTGATTATTTCCGTTTTATATAGTTTATCTAGTTCATCCTTTATATTATCACATTTTTTTTCTGATGGATTGTTGTTGTTAGAATCCAATGTTGTTTTTCTTGTTGTTTTGTCATTATTGAGATTTATTTGTACTTTTTCCGCTACATTGGATCGTGCAAGCATATTTTTAATTACTTTTGATCCTTTATCTAAAAGTTTTGCTATTAGTTTTCCGATTTTTGCTACTCCTCTCATAGTATGTTGCCTAATTTACTTATTGATGTGTTTGGTGACTATGTTTCTTCTTATTTTTTGTTAATTCAAGGATTCTGGGATTTCCCCTGTGATTTTGTTGAAGATCTTCTGTATTATTTTTCATAGGTGATTTTTGTCTTTCTGTATCGTCTTGCTCAACCTGATCATGATTTCCATATTTTTTATTGTGTGAATATAACACGTAGCCTGCTGCACCAAAGATCATACATAATACAAGAACTACAAAAATTATATAAAGAGTCATAATTCCTCCGCTAATTGCTGCTCCCGATCCTGCAATAGCTAGAGTGCTGTTGGATGTAGTATGATTGTTTTGGGGCTCATATATGCAGCTTGAATTTGTTGAATTGGAGTTTGTATTCTCAATTCTTTCTTCCATATTTTTAAAGCATTTTGGATTGTCATGCGCCATGTTAGAGAGTTTGTCTATTATTGGAATTAATTCTTCTCGCAATTGAGGGTCGTTCTCTACGCCTAATCCATTTAAAACTTCTTCCATTATGTGTGATAAATTATCTTTTGATAATTGGTTTTTGGTGTCTGTGTGTCGTTTTATTCTACATCCTAAAGGTCCAGGGAGTCTAAAAGGTGTTCTTGGTCTGCAGATTCCGTTTGCTTGCCGCATCAATCTTAAAATTCTTTCTGGTATTTGATTTATAGGGATATTTTGCATTTTATAATATTTATCTATTTTGTTATTAATTTATTTTAATTTCTTAAAGTATTAGAAGCGAAGCATAAAATAGATATTATTAGTAAATTGGTTTGATAAAGTTATTAATAATTAATAAAGGATGTTAATCTATATTATTTAGACAGTAATATAAATTAATATTTATGGAGCAGCAAATTGCAAAATTAAAATTTTCTTGGGAATTAATCAAGGATCTAGATTTGAGAAACAGTATTCTCGTATCAATACAACTTTTTGTTAATCAGAATAATATTAGTTTTGAATATAATAAAAAAGATCTTAAGCAAGAGCAGAGTCAATTTGTGGAAGATTTGATGGAGACTTTGCTGACAAAGAATTCAGATCATGAGTTGAGAGAAAGAATAGAAACAACGATACAAGATATTGGAGATGATAATTTAAAAGAAGTGAGCGAATTAATATCAAATATTAATGATGCGATAAATATAAAATCAAATAATCCAAAATTATTAGAAAATATGGATAGAAATGTTAAGGTGGATGATAATTCTTTGGAAGCAAAATCACTTACTGGTTATACTAGCTTGATAAAGCCAAGTTCAGGAAATTCCGCTTTATTTTTTGCTTCTAAAATTATAACGAAAGCAGATTTGGAAAAGCCAATTCCAAAAGACATTATAAATAGCAAATATTTTAATTTGCATCTCATTAAATTTGCTGAGCCATTGGAAGTTTATTTAACGAAAGTATCAGTTTTATTGAATAATATGGAAGATGAATTTAAATTCCAAAAAACGCATAGAATAGTGAATAATGATAAAATAGATAGAGATTATTTGGTGACGAAGATTATACCAAATTCTTTATCTAATAAAATTACAGAAAAAGATGCATTGAAAATTAACAGAAAATCATTAATTAAATCTTTTTTAATTGAAAGTTTATTAGATAAAACTGACCAAAAAATAGCAAACACGGTCTTTAAAATAAATCAAAATAATGAAATTGTTCTAATACCAATAGATTTTGGTGAAACAAATAATAGCTATAAGCATAGGTATGTTCATGGGCTTTATCCTAATTTTACAGAAGTATACTATGATTTTAAAAAAAATCTTCAAGATTTTAATATTAAAGCAATTAAAGAAGATATGATCGAATTTTATTCGAGTTACTTTAAATGGACTGATGGAAAGGATAAAATTATTGAGAATCTAAATAATTGTTCAGAAAAAGAAATTGTTGTTGCTTTGAATGATATATTGCATAGATATAATGAAGTGGAGAGTCTTTTGCATAAAGCGGAACTTGACCCAGAGTTTGATAAAGAGAAATACTATGATTCTAGGGTGCATCCATTAGAAATAATAGATGCAGTGAAAGGTGTTTTAAAAATTGCAAAAGATACAATTCATGAGAAAAAACATCTTGTGAAGAATTTAGATGATGATATAAGTCGAAGTTTTGCTGGAGGTCGCACTGTAGATTAATTTTTACCATAGATTAATTTTATTTGATATGTAAAGTCTAAAACTATTTTTAGATCATCTAGTAATATTGTCATATTAATGATAAAATAATAAAAAAGTTAAAATAAATATGCAGAAAAAAATAAATGTTGTGATTGTTGGGCGACCAAATGTTGGAAAGTCCAGTCTATTCAATAAATTTGTTCGTAAAAAAGTTGGAAATAATAAAGCAATAGTGTTTTCTGAACGTGGAACAACTATAGATTATAAAACTGATTATAGTGATATTTTGGAGTGTGAATTGACTGATACAGCTGGTCTCAGTGATGATTTGACTTTTTCTCAGCTTTGTAATCGCCAGACGGAACTAGCAATTGAAGGGGCTACTGTTATTCTCTTTGTGATTGATGGAAGTGAGGGTGTCACAAATGAGGATGTTAAATATGCTAGGTATTTGAGAAAAGTCCGTGATGATGTGCCTGTTGTTTTGGTTGTAAACAAATGTGATACCAAGGCTTTCAGAAGCGTTGATGATTCTGAAATGTATAGATTGGGTTTTGGTGAGGGGGTATTTGTTTCCACAGAGCATAATATTGGTTTCGGTGAAATAATTTATCTGGCAAGCAAGGAGATTGAGAAGGCGAAAGAATTGATGGGGGAAGAGGAGGAAGTTGACGAGAAGCTTATTAATCTATCGATTGTTGGTCGTCAAAATGTTGGTAAATCAACTCTTTTAAATAGAATGTTTGGAGATGAGAGGGCGATTGTTTCTCCTATAGCTGGTACGACTAGGGATACTATTTCTGTTGATATAACTTGTGGTGATTATACGATCCGTGTTTCGGACACAGCAGGGGTGAGGCGTAAAGATTTTCAAGCTGATAAAATTGAACAAATGGCTATTCAAAGTACCATGATTTCTATTCAATTTGCAAATATCGCTATTCTCGTGATTGATGGGACCGTTGGGTTTGAGCGTCAGGATTTGATAGTAGGGAGTCACGTGATTGAAGAGGGGCGTGGCCTCATAATATGCTTGAACAAATGGGAGGAGGTGAAGGATAAGAAGGAGATGCTTGACAGCCTTGAGATGATAGTAAAAAAGCATCTGGCTTCTGCTCCGATTTTGACAATTTCTGCGAAGACAGGTTTTGGTTGTGGTAGAATTTATTCTCTGGTTGTGAAGGCATATGAGCAGTGGATCAAGAGGATTGTGACTTCTAAGCTTAATAAATGGTTAAGAGCTGTAATTCTTGATCATGAGCATAAGTTATCGAAAAATAAGCGTGCCATAAAAATTAAGTTCATAACTCAGTATGATATTCGCCCACCAAGGTTTTTTATTTCAGTGAACCGCCCGGATGACATGGATGAGACATATAAAAGATACATCATTAATCAGTTGAGAAAGGATTTTGGATTTGAAG
>JBIKUW010000093.1:0-5377 GCA_044347385.1 Rickettsiales bacterium | reverse complement strand
GCTTTTGTATTGCCTGAAGGGTTTGAGAGATGGAATCTCTCGAATGATCGCAACCCACGTTGCTCTCTCGTTGGCCACGCATTACATGCTGGGATGACAGGGGAATTTTACATGATGACACGCTCTTTAAAAACTTTTAATCTCACAACAAACTAGGAGATAACTCTAAAGTCACAGAGTCATTCTCCTCTAAAACCTTCGTTAAACCAGGTAATTGCGGGCTTTTCTTCAAATCTTCTAAAAATTTTGTCTTTGCAAAGGCAATTCTCTTTCCATAATTTTTTGAATCAATCAAAACCTGCTCCAGATAAGGCATTGTGCCTGATCCAATTGCCAAACGAAGGTTTTTATTTCTCGGCTTTCTATATATCACCTCTCCTGCTCCATTCAAAACTTTTATATCTAAATTTACAATATCTAAACAAGCTATCCGCCTTGAAACACTTCCAAGAACATCATAAAACTTCAGATTATCTCGAATTTCATCTAGCTTCTCATCTTCTTTCAAATCATGAAGCGTCACAGTAAACAGAGTATTTTTCCCAGATAGAAATAATTTTTTACTCAAAGGAGTTGTGCCAGTATTAAAACTTGAAGGAGCAATAATCTCACGAACCTCGCCAATTTTCATTCCAATAATCCCAAGTTCCAAACCCCTTGGCATGTAATTCTGCCCAACATTCACCCACAACTTTTTATCATCATAATCTCTATCTATGCGATTCCCATACTCATCACTCACCGTGAAACTAATCTCTGCGCTTTGCCCACAAGTAGCTCTTTGGATATTTTTAATATCCGCTTCATTCAAAGTATTGATTTTCAACTGAGAATATATATCAGTTTTTTCTCTCAAGTTTGAATCGAAACCTGACTTTATCAGCATTGTATCAATTCTAATCTCAATGAATGGACGAACTTTTGAAATTAGAAAATGCAAAATCGGACTTGAACTAGAGCCATCTTTTATAAATTCATATTCGTCAATCTTTCTGCTTTCTAAATCAGCAAATCTATTTTTAGCTTCCATCTCATGATAATCAGAGTTATCCTTCAACTTTATATCATCAGTTGAGGTAGCAATTGTATTCGATTCAACACTCAATTTTTGATAAATCGCATCGCTCTTATTGCTATGCAAAACAAGACTATCCGTTGGACTTGCATTACTCAATATACTTTTATGATCAAGATTTGTATGATTTGCACTACTATCAAATTTAGAATCAGAACTAATAGTATCTTTCTTTTCAATCTCATTTTCTAAATCTGGTAAATTAGAAATTGAAAAAGCTTTAGAAGATTGAACATTAAACAAAGCTATTGAAATAATACTTATGCAAACAAATAATGATATTCTCCTCATAATTTAATACTAAACAGATTTTATAAAAGCAGAAAATTCAGCTTCCATCCCCTTTCTCTCTGTGTTATTATCAATTAAGATTTCTGCAAAGAATTTCCACATTAAACGAGATTTTTGTAAAACTCTTACATGAATAAATAATTGATCTCCAGGAGCCATTGTGTTTCTGAATTTAGTTTTATCTATAGTTGTAAGATAAAAAACAAAATTATCCGTTAATTTGTAATCTCCGTTGTTGAAGTCAAGTTTTTCACTTACATTGTGCCCTTTTGTTTTTTCACATAAAAACGAATATCCGCACAAAACACCAGCAGCTTGAGCGCACATCTCAACTGTTAAGACTCCTGGAGTCACTGGATGATTTGGAAAATGACCTTGGAAGAATTCTTCGTTCACTGTTAGATTTTTAACAGCAACGATCGATTCATTAATTTTAATATCCGCAACTTTGTCAACCAACAAAAATGGATATCTGTGGGGAATGAGCTTTTTGATCTCCTCACTGTTTAAAATAATATTCATTATTAAACTATTAGTATTAATTACGAACATTTTATACGGTTTTTGCTATTGAGCAAGTAGGTATTTAAACTAAACCTACCATCTCTTTTATATCGCTAAACCATTGCTATTGATAGAACTCAAAGCTGATATATCAACAGAATCAACTAATTCTGTAATATTATCAATACTACTTCTAACTGAGCAGTTAGAATTGCATGGTATAATATCACAACTTTCTAGCTCATTTATCAAAACTGAAACCTCAGTCGTAATAGCTACGCTAAATGCTGCCAAAGCCTTAATCGCTATATTTTGCACTTCAACTATATCATAAAGTTCATTCACTTCATCTTGAAGATCAACATAGTTATTACAACATCCCTGCAAATTCGTAATATCATTTTCGATATTTGTAATATCGAGTTCTATGCTTATAATATCATTCTCTAAACCTGCAACTTCATTCTTCAATGCAAGATATTCCTCAAACCAAGCATCAAATTTGTTACTACCTGGCAATGTCTGCAAATATTGATAGAAAACACTATTGGTATTAGAAATATCAACTAATAAACTAAAGTTCGTCTGACTTGAAGGCAAGCTTTCAAAAGCCTCAGCAAAATCATGAAGGATATTGAATAATACTAAATCATTCGTTGGTAGATCAGGACCGAAAACTGTTGTAAGATCTGCTAATATTTGACTTTCTTCAGCAGTAATAGGTATACCAGGATTGTTTGGCTCTTGCAATAAAATTCTTTGATCATATAAATACAAAGATGCTTCTATATATCCTATTCTATCAGAAATACCATCAGAAGTTTGTAAATACAAAGCTTGCTGAGGTGTCAAAGTTATGTTAGAATATAAAGCTGTTACACTATCTGGAATTGAACAATATAAATCGTTCGTTTGACAAGTTGGTATTTGTGGCATTTTAAAAACCTAATAAATAAATATTTTTAAGAGGCTGATGTTTGCTTTAGTTCCTACTAAATAACATCTAAAATTGCGTATCTATCAGTATTTTTGTTAATCAGTTAATGTTTCAATTACTTAAAAATCTTTTGCAAAAACACTGTACTTTTTCAGGTTAAAAACTAGTTAATAGTTTTTAATTTTCTTACAAAAATCCCCCTCTTAATACATATTAAAATGAATTAAAATTAAAAATTTATTAAGAATATAATGAAGAAATTAATTTTAATCAATTAAAGCTTTATAACATCTTAAGTTGTTAAATAATTTGCTTTTGCCTCAGTATTTTTTGTCTTATAATTCGAATTGAATGAAGTGAGGCAACGAGAGAGTAACATAAATAAGACTTTGTCATTCCAAACTATGAAGTAGGTGTGAGGAATGACCTGAAGAGATCCTACGCATTTCATGCTAGGATGACAAGACCATTTGATGTCATCCCAGTCGAGTGAAACGAAGACGTGGGATCCGATGAGGTTTGAGAAATGACAATGTTGTCATTCCAGATAGATACTTGCTATCTGTCTGGAATCCTGTTAGCTCTGAGAAATGTCCTGACAAGATCCTACGTTAATGACAAGCATTAAACTAGGATGACAATATAAGACTGTTGTCGACCCAATACTTTTTAACTTGTCATCCCAGACTATGGGAGTAGACGATAGATCCCTTGAATCATGAGAAATGTTCTGGTGAGATCCTATGTTTAATAAAATTAAACTAGGATGAAAAAGACTTGATAAGATCCTATTACACTATAGGTTACAGAAATAAGATGACAAAATAACAATTCTTCTTATATAAAAAACAACGTCACGATGATATTAACAAATACAATTGACACTATGATGATTTTCTTTCATAATTTCGATATTATAAATCAAAAACTAACATGGCTCTGACTTTCTGTGAAATTATTAATGAACTGACGAAATTTTGGGTGAAAAATGGGTGTGGAATTGCCCAAGGTTCTAATACTGAGGTTGGCGCAGGAACTTTAAGCAATACTACTCTTTTGAACACCCTTACAAACGACAAATACAAAATTTGCTATGTTCAACCATCCACTCGCCCTGCTGACGGAAGATATGGTGAGAATCCAAATCGTTTATATACCCATCATCAATTTCAAGTAATTTTCAAAGACGATAATTTCACTCAATCTACCCAAGATTTATATCTTCAGAGCTTAAAAGCTATCGGTATTGATTTTTCTATAAACGATATTCGTTTTATTGAAGATGACTGGAAAAATCCTAGCGTTGGTGCTTTTGGATTGGGTTGGGAGGTTTGGTATAATGGAATGGAAGTGACACAATTCACTTTTATGCAACAACTCGGTGGTATAAAATGCGATATCATTCCGACAGAAATTACATATGGACTTGAAAGACTTGTAATGTTAATCCAAAACAAAAATCATGTTATGGATATCGATTATTCTGAAGGAAAAAAATACGGTGAAATTTTTAAAAACATAGAATATGATTTTTCTGATTACGCTTTAGCACATTCCAATGTTAACATTTTAAAAAGACATTTTGATGATTATATTTCAGAGGCTCAAAGATTTATTGATTTAAAAAATCCTTATGTTGCATATGATTTTACCATAAAAGCGAGTCATCTGGTAAATTTGTTAGATGCTAGAAATGCTATTTCGATCAGTCAAAGAACAGAGTTTTTGATTCAAATGAAAAATCTAGTTCAACAAAGCTGCACACTATTACTTGAGAGAAAGTAAAAAACGTTATCATTTAAGTATTTTTCAACTTGTAATTCCAATTGAACAAAATGAAGCATGCAAATGATGAAATAATTTGAGTTACTCAGCAAAGAATGAGACTGGGAAAGCTAGGATGACGTTTTGCATTTTGTCATTCCAGTTTTGTTAGTATTGTCATGCCAGCGAAGCGTGGGATCCTTACAGGCCATTCCTACATTCTGATTGGATCCTGCGCATTTCTCTGCGTGGCTTTACCAACCGAGTTAAGGTCATATGTTTATGCTAGGATAACAAAAACTTTCAGGATGACAATTGTTTTACATTCTAAAACCCTTGCCAACACAGCACTTTCCAAATGCATCACTCAAACCTCAAATGATCCTAAGCCTACTCCGCAGTCTGGGATGACAATTATTTTACATCACTGATTCCTGACAGGATCCTACGGAATAAATTCCTAGGATGACATTCGTGATTTTTCGGAAAAGAGACTTAAGTCTGAGATGAAAAAGCCATCATTGTCATTTCAATAACCTAAATCCTAAAATCCTTTCATTATTTACATCAATCTTATACTCAACACCATATGTCTTTCCAAAAATTGAAGATTTTTTATAAATTGCGATGAAAATTTCCTTTAAAGTAGTTATCCACTCGCCCTCCATCTTATTTTTTACAACCTCTGTCCCTACAATCATATAATCACTTCGAATTATAATTTCATAGATCTCATCTTTCTCATAATCAATTATATCTCTAAAATTCATCCACTCTCCTTTTGTTCTTGTTCGTTTATTCCAAAA
>JBIKUW010000011.1:0-18922 GCA_044347385.1 Rickettsiales bacterium | reverse complement strand
ATTAAAATTAGATATAAATTGTCGTATTAATTCAGATTTCTCTGGTGAAGAATATCCCTTAACAATATTATTTTTTACACGAAAATGATTCAAAGCTTGATCCTTAAAATCTCCATATGTAGCTTCACTAATATCACCAATATTATTGTTTCGTTCATCAATTCTTGCAAAAAAAACACCAACAAACTCATGCTTTTTTATCTCTCTCTTCAATTCAAAATATTTTTCTATTTTCTCGCTAGAAAAGTTTTTTAAAATATCCAGATTAACCACCACCTTTTCATTTTTCTCTCCTTTCTTAAAAGATTTGATATCAGCAAGAATTTTTTCAATCTCCTCTCTTAACTGTTTTTTTCTATCATCACTTAATTCAACATTCTTTGCCTCATTTTGAAATTTCAAAAGCCTGCTTTGAAGATCATTCAATTTTTCAGAGACTTCCTCTAATCCAAGAAAATTTGCAAGTCCAAGTAATCGCTTCAAACTTTCAATTAAATTTTTAATCAACTGAAACAAACTCTTGCTATTTCTTATTTCTTGGCTATTTCTCCTAACACTATTCGCCATATAAAACCATAATACTTATAAAAATTAATTTTATTTTAAATTAATATTTAATATAAAGAAAGCAAAAGAATAAGAATTATCATCACAGGGATCGAGCAGGAATTAGAAATGCATTCGGAAAGAGCTGAATAGGTCTCCCACATCCTTACAGGACTGGTATAGCGATTCTGCATTCTTTTAAAAAAGACTGAAGGGATTCTCTGCCTCACTACGAATTCTAAAGAATTCTTCATTTCCCGAGTAACTCGAATATGTCGCAACCCACGTTGCTCTCTCGTTGACCAGTTTTCACTTCGTTCAACTGGAATGACAAGTTAAAAAACATGCTTCCATATATAAATATCTATATATTAAAATAGAATGAAGGTATGGAGATGTTATGAATGGTGATATTTTTTAAAAATTAATCACCTATCCAACTTGGGTCAACCTCATGAACCTCATAATCACCATAATTTCTAGAAACTCTTGGTCTGTACGCATCGTCGTGCTGACTTCCTCCACTTCTTGAGGAACTATAAGCAGGAGATGAGAAATTTTTTGAAATATTCAATTCTTTCAGTTCATCAGTAGAATAAAATGGTTTATCAAGTTTCAAATATCCATCGCTTTTCATTTGATTTAATAATATTTTGACTACAGGAATTGCTGTTGTTGATCCAGTTGCTCTAGCACCCAAAGACTTTGGTTTATCAAAACCAACATAAATTCCAAAAGCCAAATCTTTATTCATTCCAACAAACCAAACATCCTTTGAATCATTGGAAGTTCCGGTCTTTCCAGCAATGTTCTGCCCTAAATATGCTAAACTCCCCGCTGTACCACGCCTTACTACACCTTCCATCATTGTTAGCAAATTATAATCATCAGCAGGATCAATAAGCCTTGTTTTATCAGCAACTTTAATCAAAGGTGGGATTGGGTTTATAGAATCAAGCATATCTCCATTTGCCTCACAATCACAAGTTGCATTATCACTTCTCCATAAAGTCTCTCCTTTATTATTCTGAACATAGTCAATTACATTTGCTTTAACATCAAAACCACCATTTGCAATAATCGCGTAAAAACGAACCATATCTAGAAGAGTTACCTCTTGAGAACCAAAAACCATAGAATAATTTTTCTCTTTAAAATTTGGATGGAGAAGCCCAAACTTTTTCGCATTATCCATTATGGCATCGATACCAACTTCCTGAGCTAAGAATAAAGTTGAGAGATTTCGCGACTTCTCTAAAGAAGCTTGCATAGTAATTGCGCCCATGTAATTCCCACTGTAGTTCTTTGGACGCCATTTTGGCATTCCTGGACCTTGATCCATCTCAATTGGTTCATCCCAAAGAACGCTTTGAGGAGAAAAACCACTCTCCAAACCAGTTAAATAGATTAATGGCTTGAAAGATGAACCTGGCTGTCTTAAAGCTTGTGTTGCCCTGTTAAACTGATTTTTATAATAATTAAAACCACCACTCATTGATAAAATGTTACCAGTTTTAGCATCCATCACAATAATTGCACCATTCACTCTTGGAGCCTGATAAATCTGAAAGCCTTTCTTCTGCAAGATCTTTATTTTCTCCTCTTCGTCTATTGCATTATCAGTATCAACTCCTAGATTTGTAAAATTTGTCTCAAAAACTGTTACTACATCCCCAATCTGAACATTTTTAAAAATCTTAGCACTATTCTCAATGATAGAAATTTCTGGGGAATTCTTTGACAATACAATTCTTACTTTGCCCTTATCCTTACCGGTAACGTATGCGAATTTAAGAGGATAGATTTCTGTTCTATTTGCAACTTTTAAAAATCTGAAATACTCATCTTTAGTTTTGAAATGCTCATTAGGACCATTCCATGGATATCGATTTTTTTCATAATCTAGTAGACCCTTACGCAACGCAAACGTGGTCATTTCCTGAAGTTTTGTATTTACTGTTGTATAAACACTAAAACCATTTGGATAAATATCATTCTCATTTCCACCACAAAGAGCAATCAATTTTTTCTTTGCTTCATCAACTATATATTCGATTCCAAGAGGTTTTTGAGTAATTTGAGAGCGCTTATTAAGTAAAATTGGCTGCTTTATAGCCTCCTCCCTATCATCCATACTAATAAATCCCTGCTTCTCCATTTGAGAAATAATCCAATTACGCCTAGCGATTAAATGCCCATCTGGATCGGGGCGAGTTGGATCCATTCGACTCGGCGCCTGAGGTAAAGCTGCTAATAAAGCCGCCTCTTCTATTGTTATATCATTTATCGATTTACTAAAATAATTCAAAGCTGCAGTCGCAAAACCATAGCTATTATTTCCTAGATAAATATGATTTATGTACCTTTCTAAAATTTCATCCTTTGAAAGATATTTAGTCAAACCAAGAGCTAAACGAGCCTCTTGGATTTTTCTTTTCAAAGTTTTCTCTCTCGATAAAATAGTATTTTTAATAATCTGCTGTGTAATTGTTGAGCCGCCAGCAAGCTTCCCACTTCCAGAAAAGTAATTATAAAAATTAAAAATAGCAGAACGGAAAATACCTGCAAAATCCAATCCTGGATTTGAATAAAAATCCTTATCCTCAGCTGCGATAATTGCATTTTTAACCAATTGAGGAATGTGATCAGTATCTAATAGAATTCTATTCTCCTTAAAAATAGAAGATAAATATTCACCATCATTCGCATAGAAATTTATCACAGTATCTGGTTGATAGTTAACTATCTGCTCATAACTTGGAAGATTCTTGGTATACTCATAGAATACTATCAAGCTAACAACAATACCGAAAATCAGCAAGCCAAAAAACACGTTTATAATCTTTATTATCGTTGAAAGCATAATTAATTTTTAACTTAACTTCAATCAGAATTAAATATTATATATATTATATAATTTTTTTCTCTTTTATCAAATATATAAGACTATATTTAAATTCTGGTAAACTAGAAGCAATTTATAATCAAAAATGAATTAAGTTATTAACAAACTATTGATGAAGTTATAATAAAATATTAATATAAACTTATTATATAAGTTAATATCTCATGAAATTACCAAAATTTTTCACAAAAATATCTAACTTCTTTAAATCTCAAATAAATCGCATTGTTTCATTTTTTAAACCTGAAGCGAAAGACGACAAGAAAGATTTATTAGATAGAACAGAAATATATGAAATAAATAGCAACAAGGTTCAACAAACTGAAGAAATAAAAGAAGCTGATGTAGAACTAGAGGAAATAACACCACAATCACTTCTTTTGAAATAGGAATCTTATAAAAAAGAAATATTGGAAAAAAATAAAATACTATCAGAGGAAAAATCAACAATTTATTCACAAAGAACAAAATCAAACAAAGAAATAGACGATACGAGAAAAAAAGATCATCGAATTTAAATGATGAAGAAAAAGTAAAAAAATTTGACGAGAAATTAAAAAAACTATTAAGCGAAGAAAATAAATTATCAGAACAATGGTCTGAAAAAGACAAGGCAATTCTATCAAACTATAACAAACTCTCCGAAATAGAGAAATCAATAAAAAAATTGAAAGATCAAATCGATGCATCAGAAATGCTACAAAGGAGAAGTAATGCACAAAAAGAAGGTAGAAAAGCTGTTGGATTCAAAAAAGAGCCAATAACTGGCATTAAAATTATTCCATTTGAAGCTAAATATAAAAAAAATGAAGAAACAAGAGAAGAAAGATTCAATGAACTACAAAAAAATCGAAGAATTGAAATTATAGATATTGATAATACAAATTCAGATAAAGAACCGAACTTAAATGCAAAACCTATAAAATCTGGATTTAAAGCGGGAAAAAATATAAATCTAAATGGAGACAAGAAAGCAAAACCAGATATAGAAGTTAGAACAGAAGAGCCTGAGACAAATATTCCAAGATATCTAGATATCATGAATGATGCAGCAAAAAACAGAACTAAAATGTGAACTGAACACTAATCAATTAACAACTTCAACGAACACTGCTTTGGGAATAATGAAGGGACATGCAACACCAGAAGATAAAGAAAATCTCAAACAGTTAAACAAATTATGGAATAACGAGCATAGCTTTACAAAAACAGAAAATAACAGAAAAACACAAAGAGCTAATAAAGGAGGAATAAAGAAAGGATAATGAATAGAATATTAAGTAATTTACTTATTAATTAACAAAATATAAATATTTATCCAATACCATAAAAAAAACTTTATGCAAATCTTATGAATAAAACGGATAATTCTACAACAAAAACAGGTAATAAAAAACAAGTATCATTCAAAGAAAATCCCCTGACGACTGTAAAAATTATAGAATTTGACAATGAAAAAATCGATGAGGCTAAAAAAAAGATCGGGCAAGAAGATATAGATTACCTAAAAGAAAGGATAGAAGATCGAGAAGAATTAGAAGAAAAATTTGAAAAATTATTAGAAGATCCAAATATCAGAATTATAAATATAAATGATAAAGATCTAAAACAAGAACCAAATATAAACGCAGAACCAACAAAATCTTCATTGAAAAAAAATGAAGATCAAAATAAAGATCATATTGTAAAAGACGAAAAGTTATCAAATTCAGAATCTAATAATGCAAATCAGAAATTACAAAAAGAAAATCCTTATAAAATAAGGTTGCGGAAATCATTTGGTGAATTAAGCGATCTTTATAAATCTGATAATGCACTTAACGATATTAAAGAGATGAATTATGGGAAAAGATTTAAAGAAGAATCTTTTGTAGATCGAGAAAATAATAGAAAACAAGAAAATGAAGGACCTTCTAAGTAAGTAGAACTTTATAACTAATCTTCCTATAATTTTTCTGAAATTAATCCAAGCTTTTCGAACATCTCCTTATCTCTATTCATTGGTGAATTATTTGCAGTTAATAATGTATCACCGTAAAAAATAGAATTTGCACCGGCCAGAAAACACATAGCTTGAGTCTCAAAACTCATATTTTCACGCCCTGCTGACAATCTAACATAAGATCTTGGCATCAAAATTCTTGCAAGAGCAATTGTCCTTATAAAATCAAAAGAATCAACCTGCTTAGCATCTTGAAGAGGAGTACCTGGAACTGGAATTAACTTATTGATTGGCACAGACTCTGGTTGAAACTCTGAATTTGCAAGAAAAACCAACATTTTGATCCTGTCATCATTTTTTTCACCCATTCCAAGAATCCCACCGCAACAAACCTTAATTCCTGCGTCTTTCACTTGATTCAGAGTATTTACTCGATCATCAAAAGTTCTAGTAGAAATCACATTTTTATAATAATCAGGAGATGTATCTATATTATGATTATAGAAATCAAGCCCAGAATCACGCAACTTTTCAGCCTGACCATCCTTTAATAAACCCAAAGTTGCACAAGTTTCTAAGCCCAGATCTTTTACAGCTTTAACCATCTCACAAACTTTATTCAAATCATCTTCGCGAGGACCACGCCATGCTGCACCCATACAAAACCTCGTAGCACCAGAATCCTTTGCACGTTTTGCCTCTTCAACTACTTTTTCTAAATCCATCAAAGGTTCTTTTTTTAAACCGGTATTGTAAAAAGCAGATTGACTACAATATTTACAATTCTCAGGACAAGATCCAGTTTTGATATTCAAAAGTTGACTAACCTGAACTTCATTCGGCTTAAAATTCTCCCTATGAACTGATTGAGCTTTGAAAATCAAATCCATTAGTGGCATTTCAAATATCGACTTCGCATACTCAAATGAATATTTTTCAGAACCAATATTGTTGTCACTTAAGTCATCACTCAACTCCAAAACATCACAACAAGAATAATCTTTCATCTTTATCTATTAAAGTTTTTTATATATTATCCATAATTTTTATTTTTTTTACAGATGTTAAAAGAAATTAAATATCTTTATGATAGAATCTTACAATTAGAATGATGTTGTTAAAATAATGAGTGTATTTCAAGATATACTAGGACCTGGACTATTTATGTTCACTCTTTTTGGAGCTCCAATAATTTTTATAATTTTTCAATTCATCACTTTGCGACAAGTAAAGAAGATGAACAAAACTCTGATCTCAATAAATGAAAACTTGGAACATGAGATCAATGAAAAAACTGACATAAAAATAAATGAACACACAATAACTGAAAGGTAGCATAGATGAATCTTAGTAACTATGCCATTATAATACTTGCTTTATTCAATCTTAGCATTGGTTCAGTAATATTTTTAATTATGCAAGTAATGATAATTTTTGAATTTCGTACAATGAATAAAAATTTCATAAGACTTAAAGATAATTTAAAAAACAGATGAATTATTCTACACTTCTAATCCTTGAATAAATCACTCAGACATATTTATATAAAATTTATTGTTTTTATATAAAAAAAAATTAAAATGTCCCTATATAATAATTGAAATAGATCGTGAATTATAATATTGAAGTTATACACCTATCAAAAAGTTTTAATGGAAAATCAGTTTTAAAAGATATAAATTTGTGCGTTACCAAAGGTGATATTGTCACTATTCTTGGTGGATCTGGAAGCGGAAAATCTGTATTTTTAAAAACTTTGATAGGACTAGAAAATCGTGATAGTGGGGATATTTTTTATAATAATCAACCAGTTAAAACAAAATCTGATTATAAAAATTTTTACAAGGAAATCTCTGTACTTTTTCAAAATAACGCACTATTTGATAGCATGACCATAAAAGAAAATATTTTATTTCCATTTATAAACGACCATAAATACAGTGAATCAGAATTTAATCAATTATTCGAAGAATCGATTATATCCGTAGGATTAGATCCAAGTATCAAGGATCTTTACGTTTCTGAGATATCAGGTGGAATGCAAAAACGCGTTGCACTGGCAAGAGCAATCATTACAAAACCACAAATAATTTTCCTCGATGAACCAACTTCTGGACTAGATGTTGCAAATAGCAAATTAATTTTCGAATTGGTAAAAACTCTTTCAAAAAAATATGGCATCACTCTTTTAATCATAACACACGATGTTTTTCTCTCTCCAGCAATCTCAGACAAAATGTTATTCTTAGAAAATGGAGTTTTTGAAATGATTGATAAGGAATGGTTGGAAAAAAAATTCATGATGCAAAATTAATTTATATTATCCTAAAAAAATTCAGCTAGAGACAATACATTGAATTAAATAGTCACTTGTTTTTTACTGTTTAAAATATATAATTAATTATTAATAATATATTAAATATAAATCATATGAACAAAAAAATAAATGTTAAAATTAAAAAATTTGAACACTTTGCAAATCCATGTGAATTGAAGTATGCTACAGAATTTAGTTCTGGTCTCGATCTCATCGCATCAATTGATGAAGATATGATTATCAATCCATTGGAAAGAATTCTTGTTCCAACTGGCATATCGATACAGATGCCTCGTGGTTTTGAGGGACAAGTTCGCTCTCGCTCCGGTTTAGCTCTAAAAAATGGTATTTCTGTTTTGAATTCTCCTGGAACTATCGACAATGATTATAGAGGTGAGATAAAAGTAATTTTAATCAATCTTGGATATGAAGCCTTCACAATATCGCGTGGAATGAAAATAGCTCAGCTTGTTTTCTGCGAATTTCATCAAGGAAATTTAGAGTACATCGAAGATTTAGATAATAGCCATAGAGGCGAAGGTGGATTTGGATCCACTGGCACTCACTAATAAAGAATTCAATGGATGAATTAGAAAAACTCTTTAAAAAACACGGTTATAAAAAAATTGTTCAATATAAAGAATATGCAAATCTGAAAACAAATTATGATTTCAAAAAGAAAAATATTGATCAAAACTATAATAATAAAAGAAGAGATTATATAATTCTTCCAAAAGAAAACATTCAGAAAAAAAATTATGATTTTGATGAATTGTCTAATTATTTAAAAAGGAATTTCAATTCAAACGAGATTATACTAAATTACAGCAAAAATATTGACCATAAAGTATATAAAAAATTACAAAATGGCGAATTAAATCCTGAGGATAAGATCGATCTTCATGGCTGTAAAATTGATGAAGCATACGATTTATTCATTGAATTTATTAAAAGAAACTTTATTGAAAAAAGACGCTTAGTTCTTATAGTTACTGGCCTAAGTGATCATAATGATGACAGTATCAGAAATAATATTTTGAAATGGATCAATGGAAGTCATGACTTACAAAAAGTAATCTTATATTTTGGGATTGCAAGCAAAAAACACGGTGGATACGGTGCATTTTACTGCTATTTGTCCAGAAGATAATTTAATTTATTATGCATCTACTAATAAAGATTCATCAATTTCTTCTGTAACTTCACTTTGAATTTCACATTCGTAAATCACATTTTTATCTTCCTCATCCATTTGTTGATCATCAGATATTTCAACAATCGGAGCGCGCATTTGAGCAAATAAGCTTTCCAACAATCCATTCAACAATCTAACATGATTTTCATCGAGGAAATATTCTGCAATCAAAATATACTCATTAATTAAAATATTTTTATAATCTTTCTGCTCAGGATTCTCACTATCCTGTATCATCATGTACTCACCAATAACGCCATAAACTATAGCTTTCATAACATTATTGTACTTATAAATCGAAGAGCATTTTGAAAGCTTCTGCGACAATAAATCAAAATTTTCATTCAAAAATTTCACAATTTGAATAGTATAATTCTTAGAAATTTGTTTATTTTTAAAATATGACCACTCATAATTGTTATTTTCAATTACAAATTTCATCACTTCATCAATTAAACCATTCAAACTACTTTTACCGCAATGGGCAAAATAAGAGTCATCACCCAAAATTGTTGCAAAAACTTGCATTGCAACCATTCTTGAAATTGTTTTTTTAAAAAGTGGTTTATTACTTATAATTTCCTGACTATCAGAAAGACTTTCACCATCACTTAAAACTTCTTCAACAATTTCATCTTGATATCCGTTCTTTTCAAAGTACTCACCTATAAAATGATGAACCTTGGTTGATGGATCAATTTCTATTTTTAATTGGGAACGTTTTTCATTCATTTTTATCGCAACTCTACATCTAGAAAAACTATTATAGCAGAATTAATAAAAATGTCATAACTTTTTTTAAAGATTAATAATCCATATAAGTCTCTAAAAAATCTATTATTTAATATCAAGTAATTCCACATCAAAAATTAAAGTTGCATTTTGAGGTATCACTGGAGGATACCCTAAAGCACCATAACCATAATCTGATGAAATAGTTAATTTTGCTCTTTGACCCTTTGACATTTGGGCAACCCCTTCATCCCAACCTTTAATCACCTGACCTAAACCAATTTTAAATACAAATGGTTTACCTCTATCTCTACTAGAATCAAATTTTGTCCCATTTTCTAATGTACCAACATAATGAACTTCAACTTTTTGACCTTTCTGAGGAAAAGTTTTTCCATCTCCTGAAGCAATAACTTCTATTTTTAATCCATTGTCCATAAATTTTCACCATATAAAATATATATCTAAATCCTATATAAAAAAAATAGAATCAGTAATCAAAAAAATTTCAAAAAATTACGCATTCTCTGCACCACTAATGATATCAATCAATTCACTTGTAATAGCTGCTTGACGCTTTTTATTATAATCAATTGTTAACGCTTTTTCGATTTCACTTGAATTCCTTGAAGCACTATCCATTGCAATCATACGAGAAGCTAACTCTGAAAAGTATGCATTTCTAAAAATATTAAAAAATCTTGCGCGTAAGAAATACTCAAGCAAGAAAGTTACAACCTCTACTTTGCTTCCTTCATATATATATCTATCTTCTTCAAAAACTTGACCGTCAAAATATCCAGGTTTTGATTTTTCTTCTTCTGAATCAGAGTCGTTTGCAGCTTTTGAACACGAATGCTTATGTAATAAAGCAGATAATTCATCTATCTTGAAAAAATCAATCTGCTGAACTTTCTTAGAAATTGCATTTTGAGAGAAAACATATATTACTTCACATCCAGAGATCTCTCCAGATTTATACATATTGAAAACATTTCGCAATAATTCAACAATTTTATTCTCATCTCTGCGCACATCATCAAATTTTTTACTATTATCATAATCAATCAAATGACTATATTTTCTTCCAAGTATTGTGATTAGTTTATTTCCAATAATAATTAATTTTGAATTACTATTTCTATTCAGATTTTCCTGAATCTTCCTGGAGACGATAGTATTATAGTTCCCGCAAAGACCTCTGTCCGAACAAAAAGCTATATATAACATTGGCGCATCCTTATTAACAGGAGCTAATTGGCTAATTACACTCAAATCTCCATCAACTGCACGAATAAATAAATCCCTAATTGTATTAATAACACGGTTTGAAGAATTAACGTTCTCCTGAGCCTTGTGCATTTTTGATGCCGCAATTAACTGCATTACAGAGAAAATTTTCTTAATTGATTTAATATTAATTATTTTATCTTTAATTGCTCTTAGATTTGACATTTCTTCATTATCTTTCTTAATTAAATTAATTTTAATTTAAAAAAAATAATTTGTAAAGAAGAATTTTCCAGGAACTTCCTAAATACCATCTCAAAACCAAATTATCTTTACGCCTGTATTTTCTCCTTCTAAAATATAAATTATTTTAAATTATAAGACAAACCTCAAAACTACTTAACTATATTCAATTTATCACCACCTTCAATAGGATCTAAACCAAAAGCAGCTCTCTTCTCATTGATAGTCAGAAAATCACTATTCTTTAAATTATTCAACATTTGCTCTTTTTTATAAGTCAACGCAGGAATCTCCTCCTCTCTATAAGTTACAAAAAAATCTTTTCCGAAAGATTTACAAATCCAATTATTATAAACATTTGTTACAATTTTATTCAAAATTGGCAAGACAGTGTTCTCATATAAAGAACGCTTTGCCTCTATATAATTATTATATGAACTTGATTCACTATCATTTAAAAGCTGAACAGGAACTCCAAAAGCATTTGCTATATGGCGAACCGCAATCTTATCTGAATTTACAAAATCCAAATCTTTTGGCGATACACTAAGCTCCCTCCATTCAAGACCGCCTTCAAGCAATAAAGGTCGCCCACTATTGGTTTCTCCACGATGAAAATTCTCAAGCTCCGATTCTAAACGATTTCTCTGCTCTGCATTTAGATACCCACCTGAATTTTTACTATCTTTAACAAATAAAGCTCCTGATGGCCTTGCACTATTTTTCATTAAAGATTTATTCCATTTCATGGTCGCATTGTGCTGATCAATTGCATCAGCTGCTGCTTCAAAAGGAGATAAACCTAAAACTTGATTGTTAGGATGAAAATTCTTCAAATGCAAAATATCACAAGATCCATCAACTCTATTCACCATATATTCTTTTACCTTCGATCCATTTCTATATACATATCCTGCAACAAAAGAACATGAACGATCGGTTAAAACCTCAACGCTACTTGGATGCAAAACATGTAGCTCGTTTACATCACCATTTAAATCATGTACTTTGAGCACAAATGCATTACCATTTATCAATAAGTGATATATTATCAATTCTATAAAATCAACTTTTGATGTAAATGGATTTGGCCTTTCAACTAAACGAGATAAATTATGATCTGTTATGTTATAATTTTTGCAATCCCTGCAATGCATTACAAACAAAGGAATTGATGAAGCGGTATGAGTAATTAAATTTATAGCTCGGAAAGCTATTGGATTTCTTGAATAACCTTTATCTGAAAAAGCATAATAAGTTCTAGTTTCATTAAGATCACCATCCAAGTTATTAGAAGAACCAAAATTAAAATGTGACTCCCTACAAAAATCATTATTTTTATACTCTATTCCATCCTCTTCAAATAATGCATCGCTGAAAACATCTCTAATTTTGTTAAAAATCTTCATAAAAGATATAATAAATGATTTATTTTATCTAAACATATGATTTCAAAAGAAGGAAGCGTGAAATAAAAGAATTTTTGCACATTTGTATTTCATTATTAATCTTTTTTCGGACTAAATAAATTCTTTACACTACTTTTTACTCTCTTCATATATTCTATCATATCATGAAATACATTTGAGATTTTAAACTTCTCAATTGAAGCTTTTTTACTCTCATTTGATCCATATTCATAATTATTCAAAGAATTAAAGCCATCAAAATTTAAATTCAACTTTGTAAAAACATAAATCTCTAAATCAATATCATAAACAATGTCTGAATCAAAAAATTGAATAGTCCACTCATCTAAAAAAGTTATAACCAATGATGAAGAATCATTGTTTGCATTAAACTGCGTTACAATATCATCTTTGACATCTTGAGTTAAACCATCTTCATTATAAATATACATTACAAATTTTGCTGCCATACAATTATCCTATAATTTAACATATATTAATATATTAAACTAATTACAATATTACTGTAAGCAAAAAATTAAAATTTTAAATATTCAAACTAGGACTTATAAACCTATCAAAATTCTTTGAACTAGCTCATCGATCGTCGGTATGTGACAGTTCTTATAAAAATCATCTTGACCAAATTTAAATGCGTTATGACCTGAAAACATCAATTCGTTTTCAATATTATCATCATGCAATGCAGCTTGAAGAGTTTTCTGTATACAATAACTTCTAGGATCTGGCTTAATTCCAGTTGTAAAATCTCCATGATCTTTCCAATTACTAAACCTACAATGACTTAAACATCCCATACATTCAACTTGATCCCTCACAATTCTTCTTTTTTGATCCAATGTGACAAAAACAACAGTTTCATCTGGCGTCTTCATAATTTCTTCGAAACCTTCATTCACCCATCTATTCACTTTTTCACAATCATCAAATTTTATGTAAATTGCGCGATCTAATTTTTTATTGTAGACAAAACGCAAGCTACAAATTTCATTTTCCGAATCTGAATACAAAACCTGTCTCTCAGATCTTTGAATCAAATCATTTAGAAATTTATTTCTTACAGCAGAAGAATAAAAACCTGTAGGACTAAATTTATTTAAACTTACATCACCAGGCTTTAAATCAAGAAGTTTTGCACCCCACTTTTTAACAATTGGACTTTCCCTTGTCAACAATGGCCTTGTACCAAATTGAAATGCAATTGGAACAATTCTGCTATCATCAATATAATCTTTCCAATCATTTAAATGCCATACACCACCAGCCATAACGATCGGAACATGATGAAGTCCAAGCTCATTCATAGTTTTTCGAAGATCAATAATTCTCTCCTTAGGATCCATCGGACTATCTGGACTTTCATTACTACTTAAACCATTATGCCCACCAGCAAGCCATGGATCTTCATAAACTACACCGCCAAGAAATTCAGAAAAATTCTTATATGAACGCTTCCATAAAATGGAAAATGCCCTTGCAGATGAAACAATTGGATAATAATAAACTCCAAACTTACTTGTAATCTCTGCAAGTTTATATGGCATACCAGCACCAGAGGTGACGCCATGAATCAAATTACTCTTCTCTCCATCCTTTGTGCCACTTAAAATCCCTTCAAGAACTTCAATCGCCCCTCCCATTTCCCACAATACATTCATGTGGATTCTTCCATTATTAGAAGAATCTATTGAATTTGCAATTTGTGCCTGACTAATTCCGCCACGAATCGAATATTCAATCAATTCACGATGCCTTTCAATTCTCGTTTTTCCCTTATAGATCAACTCTTCCCTTTCACCATTTTCATCTATCACGCTAGGATTTGCTCCAGAAAAAGTTCCAACAGCTCCTGCTTTTGCAAAATGACCAGCTGTCACACCATTACTAATTCCTATTCCCTTTCCACCTTCTATAATTGGCCAAACATTCTTTCCAGAAATGTTCATTTTTTGCAAAATGTAATTCAAAGTCTTAAACCATTTGAAATTTTTAATAATATTATATATATATTTGTAATAATTTCATAGTATTAATTTTAATATATATTCATAATGATATAGATGTATATTTAGATTACTATATAATTTTAATTCTGTATAAATATTATTTACTTTTAATAGCATATTTTTTATTGCATTTCGTCAAAAAAAGCAATTCAATAATGTAAAAATTATTTCCTTCACAAAATTATATTTTTCAATTAAACTTTATTAACAAAACTACTTGATAATTAAATTTCTAATGTTCAACTATCATATCAAAAAGGTCTTTTTTCAAAATATTCGAAGCTTTGATTCACATACCATAAATATTGAAGATAAAAAACCTGTGATTTTAATTGGAAACAATGGAATTGGAAAGACTTCTATTTTAGAAGCAATTTCTCTAATTTATGGAAAAGGACTACGCAATTCAAACTATCAAGAAATTACAAACAACAAAAGCAATAATAATTACTGGTTTTCATCTGTGACTCTCTCTGATGGTGATTATAACAATACTATCACCGCTGAATATAATAAAGGAAAAAAAACTATTAAAATTAATGAAAAAATCGCAAAAAACTTTAATAATGTTTTGGAATATGTAAGAATGTTTTGGGTCACACAAGATGACTATCATAATTTTCTTTCATCCTCTTCTTATCGTCGTAAATTTCTCGATAGAATGATTATTCAAATAATTCCTGGTTATTATGATTATTTGACTCAATATCAACATTATCTCTCAGAAAGAAATAAAATTTTATCAATACTTAGCTCTACAAACGATATTTGGCTGGACGAAATTGAAAAAAAAGTTGCAAAATTAAATATTTTGATTAGAGAGGGAAGAAACGAAGTTATAAAAGATTTTAATGATTTTATACCTTCAGAAGGAAATAAAGATTGGAAATTTTTTCCAAAAATTGAAATTTCCGGACTCTTAGAAGAAAAAAATTTTTCAGAAGAGGAAATTTTCAAATTTCTAAAACAAAATCGAGCACTTCATGCAAAAATGAAAAGATCAAATATAGGTGTTCACCTTAGCAAAATCAATATCTTTGATTACAATCGAAATATGAGCATCGATCTCTTCTCTTCTGGAGAACAAAGATTATTACTCAATAAATTTATTATTAATTTCACTAAAATGCAAGGAGATAAGAAGAATTTCAAACCAATTTTACTGCTAGACGATATACTAACATTTTTTGATTCAACAAATCAGAATCTTCTAGTGCAAGAATTACTAAAACTTGAAACTCAATTTTTTATCACAACTAATAACATGAAATTAAACGAAGATACTTTAGATAATCTAAATACCTTATCTATCTGATCTATCACAATATGAATCTCTCGTATCTCTAGTATGATCTACGACGCTCACACAACTACCATCCATCAACTCAGCACTTGGATCTCTCACCTTCATCCAGTAATATAAATTTAACACTATTAGAAATATTATTGTCAAAACAAAAGCTGATATACATATTCCTAAGTAAATACCAAAATTTTTCCCTTTCTCCATTATTTCTTGATATTGGTTAGTAAAAATTTCTAATTTTCTTTTGATATCCAAATCTAAATTGTTTGAATTGTTTAAAAGTTCTTGAGAATAGCTGTAGTATGATTTTATAAAATGCTTCTCCACCAGTTTTATAAATTGACTATACATATTATTATCACCAACTTGAACATTATCTGAAAAAATTTCCATCGAGGTAACAGTTGTAATGAAATTATCAAAATTGACTTGATAATTTATCATTTCAAAATATGATGCTGACAATGGATAATTCAAGGAAAAGAATAAATGAAATTCGGAACTCATCACAATCTTCTCAGATAACGTAAGTGGTAATATTTTTGCAGCATTTATCATCAAAATTATACTCGCTATAATTAATGATAATCCAATTCCTAACACCAGAATATTGAATAAAATTCCACCAAAAATAACTTTCTTTCTACTCATGTACTCTAGATGTGAAAAAATAATTTATTAAAAATATAACAATTATTTCATAATTTTAAAACCATTATTCTCATAATATCTTTAAGGTTTTCATTTTTCTCGATTTCCTCCCAGCCAAACTTTTTATAAAAAGTTGGCAACTCATCTCCAAAAACAGAAATATACAACTGATTGAAACCCAAATCTACAACTCTCTGCTTTATAAAATTTATCATCTCAGTTGCAACACCACATCTTCTATATTCAGGTTCTACTACAAAATCAAAGATCCAATGCTTCAAAACATTATCAAAATCCTTTACTAAATCTAATTTACATACCCCTAAAAACTTTTGATCACTTAACGCAATAAATCCAACTGGGTAATCGTTTCCCATAATAACATTCTCCCAATACTTTATAGCGTGTTCATATGGTAAATAAGACGCAAATGTATTATGCCAAAGTTTCGCAACATCTCCAATTTTTTCTTTATGAGCAATTAAACTCTCTATCGTAATTTTCATAAGTATTTTTAATTTTTTATTAAAATATATTATTCAATATAATAAACATAAGTAATCATATTTATAAAAAATTTCTTAAATTACTAATAATAATATTTCTATTTTATTAACAATAATACAAATACAAAACGCAATTTATAATTAATAATCAAACAATATAAATAAAATATTTAATATAAATTATTTATCTTGACTTAAGAATAATTATAAATATTATAGCTCTATTAATTTTGTTTATAGTTTAATATGATTTTGATCGGAGTACCAAAAGAAATTAAAAACCATGAATACAGAGTTGGACTAACAACTGATTCTGTAGCACAATTAATCAGCGAAGGAAATGAAGTAGTAGTTGAAACAAAGGCAGGCGAAGGAGCTGGATTTTTAGATGAAGATTACATAAAAGTTGGGGCAAAAATCTCTAACTCAGCAGAAGAAATATTCAAGAATGCTGATATGATAGTTAAAGTAAAAGAACCTCAAGAATCTGAACTTCCTTTACTAAGAAAAGATCAAATTCTTTATACATATTTACACCTTGCACCAGATCCTGAACAAACTGAGGGACTGATAAAATCTGGTTGTACAGCAATAGCATATGAAACAATTACAGATCATAATGGAAGACTACCATTACTTGCTCCTATGAGTGAAGTTGCTGGTAGGTTGGCTGTTCAGGCAGGAGCACACTTTCTAGAAAAGAAAAGTGGCGGAAGAGGCATTCTATTAGGAGGAACTCCTGGAACATCAAAAGCAAATGTATTAATTCTTGGTGGTGGTTATGCCGGAACTAACGCAGCTGAAATTGCATTAGGTATGGGAGCTGATGTTACAATACTTGATAAAAATAATGATCGACTAAAAGAATTACACTACATGTTTCAAGGAAAAGTAAAAACTCTTCGCTCTACTCAACCAGTGATTGAGGAGTTATTAAAAACTGCTGATCTAGTTGTATCATCAGTTTTGATTCCTGGAGCATACACACCAAGATTAATAAGCAATAAAATGCTCAAAACAATGAAACGTGGGTCAGTAATAGTTGATATTTCAATTGATCAAGGAGGATCGTGCGAATGCAGTAGACCAACAACTCACGCTGATCCTATTTTTGTTGAGGAAGGAGTAATAATGTACTGCGTTGCAAATATGCCTGGAGCAGTTCCTAGAACGTCAGCAATTGCGTTAAACAACGCTACTTTACCATTTGCTTCAATGCTAGCGAAACATGGTATAGAAGCTTTAAAAAACAATAAACATTTGATGGATGGACTAAATGTTTATCAAGGCAAAATCACTAATAAACCAGTTGCTGAGGCATTAAATCTACCATTTATAGATCCATGCACTTTAATGTAAGTGCGCAAAAAATAGGAGCTAAATTATTTTAGCTCCTATTTTATCTCAATAAGAACTTATATACTAATATCGTGAATCTTTATTGCATTTGAATTTATATCACATTATGTGACAATATAAAGTCATTGTCATCCCAGTTGAACAAAGTGAAACGTGGGATCCTATCAGTTTCTTTCCAATGCATCACTAATTCCTGATAAGATCATACGCATTTCTCTGTGTGGCTTTGCCACCGAGTAATCTCAGATGATGAAAAAAGCCCCTGGAGTGGGCTTTTGTATTGCCCGAAGGGTTTGAGAGATGGAATCTCTCGAATGTCCGTTACATTTGCAGGTGACTCTTTCACTTTCATACTAAGATGACAATATAAAGTCTTTGTCATCCAAGTGCTTTAGCACGTGAGATCCATTCAAGCATGAGAAATGTTCTGATGTCATCCCAGTGTGGTACACACGTGGGATCCTTTGAGGTTTGAGGAATGTCCTATATGGATCCTACGTTTAATAATAAATATTAAACTAGGATGACAATTCATCATTAGAATAACAACTATA
>JBIKUW010000034.1:0-12286 GCA_044347385.1 Rickettsiales bacterium | reverse complement strand
GCAAAGAAAAGTTTATTAAAGTCGGCAATTCAAAATTTGAAAATTTATGAACACCGTTATCTTTTTTTGGCATTAAAACAATAGTAAGATGTGCAAGAACAACGCCAAAAATCACGATTATTTTAATAATACTATTATTCTTATTAATCAAATACATTTGATTGAAAATCAATATACCATCATCACTAAAATTATTTGGTAAAAATGATATTGCAAAACAAAGCCCAAGTATTGAAACAACCGAAATAATTCGTGCTTTATTTTCAGATTTATAGAAAAAAAAGATAATAAAATTTATAAAAATAAGAAAAATAACAACTAACTCAGCAGAAATTGATTTATATTTCTGGTATATCTCAAGTAGATTTTCAAAAAACATATATATCCTATTAATTACTTAACTTTAATACTTTCATTCTTAACTTTACAGTTACTATACTCATTTATATCAACGTTTTGAATCTTATCAATAATCTTCATTGGCTGAATGCCAAAATAAATAACAGCGCACGCAAAAATAACCAACAAAGTATTCTCGAGCTTGTTAGTCTCTATGTTCACTGCTTCATCAATATCATCACCAATCACGCCGCTCCTGTGATCCATAAAAACTTTTTTGTAAAGTAATAGCATATAAACAGCTCCAAAAACCACGCCAGTTGCGGCTAATAAACCATATACAAAATAACCACTTCTTGAAATAGCACTTAAAATAGTAAGAAATTCTCCTATAAATCCGGATGTTCCTGGAAGGCCAACAGACCCCATGGTAAAAATCATAAACATAATGGAGAAAAATTTCATTCTACTCGCAAGCGAATGTATTTTTACAATCTCTAATGTATGCAAGCGCTCATAGATAAATCCAACACACATAAAAAGCGCACTAGAAATAAAAGCATGGCTTATCATCTGAAAAACAGCACCATTGTATCCAATCCCACAAGGAACAAAAACTCCAAGCGTCACATATCCCATGTGCGCAACAGAAGAATATGCAATCAATTTTTTCATATCCTTCTGCGCGAGCGCAAGTAGTGAACCATAAATTATTGCAACAACACTAATAAACGCAACAAATACACTATAACTACTGCTAATCTCCGGAAATAAAGGAATCAAAAATTTTATCATAGCAAAAGCTCCCATCTTAATAAGAATTCCAGCAAGCATCATTGAGCCAAAAGTAGGAGCCTGAACATGCGCATCTGGTAACCAAGTGTGAAATGGAAGCATTGGCACTTTAATAGCAAAAGCTATAAACATAACAATCCATAGATATTTTTGGACAGACGGAGCAAGTTGATCAACAACTAATTTTAATTCTGAAACCTCGCTTGTTCCAAATACAGATTTCAAATAAATAATTGCAAAAAGAAACAACACTGAGCCAAAAACTGTGTAAATAAATAACTTCATTGAGGCATAAATTCTTTCCTCACGCCCCCAAATCCCAATAATAAATAACATTGGAATTAAGGATGCTTCAAAGAAAATATAAAATAATAGCAAATCATTAGCAACAAAAACTCCTAAACAACAAGTCTCCAATATCAACATAAAAATCATTGCAAGAAGAGGGCTTCCCTTGTAATTATTCCTAACCCTCCAATAAACAATAATAGAAATAATAGTCAAGGCTTCAGTCAAGAGCATAAAAACAAGCGAAAGTCCGTCCGCCATCAAACTATAGCTTATTTTTATGTTATCAAGCCACATCGACTGCTCTTTAAAGACAATATTGCCATCAAAATCACTAAAAACCAAACTCGGATTGCAGAGCAAAATCACAGTTATAATCATAGGAATCAAACTACATAATATTGAAATTATCAAAGCCCAATTCTCACTCAAAATATTTTTACGATTATGATAAACATGACCGTCTCTTTTTCCATATTGACCTAAAATCGAAACAATCAATATAATAAAAACTCCTACTAATGGAGTAAAAACATTTAAAGATAAAATATAATCTTTTAAAAAATTCATAATCATAAAATATTCAAAGCTAATAAAATAAAATATAGCACCAGTGCTGTCAGCACAATAAATTGCCAAAAATTATACTTATATAATAAACCATGATGATATTTTTGCAATTTAGCAGATGCGCAATATGCAACATCACGAGCTCCATTCGGCCCAAATTTATCAATCACACTCTTATCAAAACAACTTGAAGCAGAAGCTAGAGCAAAATAAGGTTTTACGAGTAAACATTGATATAACTCATCTATATAGAATTTATTTGCACATAAATTATATAAAGGTTTAGAAATCTTCTGCAACACAGAACCCTGATCTTTTCTTATCATGAAAAAATAATATGAAACAGCAAAACCTGCAATTGATAATATCAATGGTATATTCTCAATTAGTAATGAAACGTGATGTCCTTCTGAATGGACTTTATTTGCGAGGGACGATCCCCAGAACAACGACGATTCTCCTAAAATATTGAAAAATTTCACTAAAATAAATCCACCACCAATTGATAAAAGCGACAGAAGAAACATCGGGCCAGTAATCACTAAAGACGATTCATGAACAGAACTGCTATCGAGGTTTGAATTTCTAGAAAAGAAAATCTTAAAAATCAATTTCCACGAATAAAAAGATGTCAAAAAGACAGTAATAATTGATATTGTATAAGAAAAACCACCTAAACCAAAATGTCTATTATCAGAAAAAAGCGCCTCTATAATTGCATCTTTTGAATAATAGCCAGCAAATGGCGGTAAACCAGTAATCGCTAAAGTACCTATCAACATCAAAATAAAAGTAATTGGGGTCTTTTTATACAATCCACCAGGTATATTTTCCATATCCTGTTCGTGAGTTGCATGAATGACACTACCAGCACTTAAAAACAAAAGAGCTTTAAAAAATCCATGAGTCACAAGGTGAAACATACCAGCATCATAATACCCAACTGCACAAGCAACAAACATATAACCTAATTGACTACAAGTTGAATATGCAATAACTTTTTTAATATCTCTCTGAAAAATTGCACTAATCGCAGCGAAAATCATTGTTATAGAGCTAATCACTAAAATTATTGACTGGGCTTCAATAGATGCATCAAAAAAATAAAAACAACGCGCAACTAAAAAAATCCCAGCTGTAACCATTGTCGCAGCATGTATTAACGCGGAGACTGGAGTTGGACCTTCCATCGCATCTGGCAACCAAACATGCAAACCAAATTGCGCTGACTTGCCCATACATCCAATAAATATGAATATACATATTAAAGTTATTATGCTTATATCACAGCCAAAGAAATTAAATTTTTCTCCGGAATACTGCGAAAATATCTGACTAATCTCAGTAAAATTTACTGTATGAAAAACATAATAACACAAACCAATTGCAACCACTAAACCAAAATCTCCAACCCTATTCACAATAAATGCCTTTATAGCGGCTGATGAAGCGCTATCTTTTTTAAACCAAAAAGAAATTAACAAATAAGAACTTACACCAACTCCTTCCCAACCAAAAAATAATTGCACAAAATCATCACTTGTAACAAGAGCTAACATGCAAAATGTGAACATAGATAAATATGTGAAAAACCTATTTATCTTTTCATCATCATGCATATATGACATGGAATAAATATGAACACAGCTTGAAACAAAAGTAACAAGACACATCATTATTACTGACAATGAATCAATCTTTAAAGAAAAATAACTAGTGAAGCCGTACAGATCCAAAAATTTAAAAACTTTTATGTTATATATGTCTTTATTTATCACAACATCTTGAAATAGAGCAAATGCACAAACACAAGATACAACAACAGAAATTGTAGTAATAAATTGAGGAATCTTATTTGGCTTGCACATAGCATAGAAACTACTTAGAAGCGCGGATAAAAATGGCAAAAAAACCACCAGATAAGCTAAATTCATACTTCTTAACCCTTCATCAAATTTGCATCTTTCACAGCGACTGATTTCTTCTTCTTAAAATAAGCAAAAAAAATCGCTAAACCAATTGCAGATTCTGACGCAGCAACAGCTAAAATAACTAAAGCAAAAATCTGCCCCATCATATCTTCATGAACACCAACAGACATAGTAAAATTCAAAATTGTCGCAAGAACAATCAGTTCAAACGACATCAAAAGCTTCACAATATTATCTTTATTAAGATAAAGTGAAATCATTCCAAAAGCAAACAATATAAAAGATAGTGTAAAATAATTTAGCGTCAGCTTATTGAAAAAATTAAAAAATAAATCAAAACTCTCCATTTAATACCTCATTCATCATCAACTCCAGATCCAATTGCAACTTTTTTAACCTCAAGAGTATTCTCCCTAGATCGCAATAACTGATCAAATAGATTTTGTTTCTTCAACCCAACTTTTTCTCTCAAAGTCAGAGTTATAACACCAACTATTGCAACAAAAAGAATCATCGCAGCAATAATCAAAATTACACCATTGCCCTCACTATAAATTAACTCTCCGTACAACTTTGCTTGATTAACATTTGATAACTTAGTATCAGCATTAATTGAATTCTGAGTTGCAATTTTAATTTTATCTTGTTTTGCAATTATCTCGTCACTCATAACAAAATAAAGCATTCCAAATAAAACACATCCAACGCTAATCACTGAAATCCTTTCACACCAGGTATTTTTAGTAAATTTGATAGCATCAACATCTATCATCATTACAACAAATAGAAATAGAACCATCACAGCGCCAACATAAACGGTTAACACTATAAATGCTAAGAATTCTGCATTATTTATCAACATTAAAACCGCACCACCGCAAAAAGCTCCTATCAAACAAAGAACAGCATGCACTGGATTATTTTTAGTCACCATTCCTCCAGCCGCAACAAATGTCACTAACATGAAAAAATAGACAATATAATTTATAAAATCCAAATGAATCATAAGAATTTTTTTATATTATTTAGAAATAACTTGCATTATGACATCAATTAACAATTAATGCAATAAGCTTGAACTTATAACAATCTTTTGTAATTAAAATGCCTTTAATTAAATTAGTAAACAGAATTTTTCTTGTTCATAATTTTCTGTAACGCATACATTCCAAAAACTATAAATGTTATTCCAGCTGCAACAGATAATAAACTACCAATCATAAAAAGGTTTTTACCAAAAAACACATTTAGTGGGATATCACCAGGAGTTTTTCTCAATGCGCCATAGCCACCCATCACCATCAACCCACTAATATGCATTATGTTACCAACACCATACGATATAAGCTGAATAAATAATATTTTTCTAATTCGTGTAGTAAAAATTACAATATTTGTTTTTTTTGCTATATCAGAAATAGCTCCATAAAAGAAACTCATAATCGTTATTGTTATTGCAAGCAATGATCCATGATAATGTGCTGGAACAGTAACATTTATTTCTCGTATTGAAAATCCCAACACGCCACCATACACATTCATCACAATCATCAATATAAGACCAATCATTGAATAATGCTGATATTTCTTCCAAGCAACAAAAGGAAGATTTTTGATAATTAGATATAAAGTTGGAATTAAAAATAATCCTATACTATCTCTCATATGCATAGTGAATAATTCGTAGTAGTTGCTAGATAAATAAAAAAATGGAGCAATAACTAGAACAATTATCTTCAATAGAAGAAACCAATTAAACCACTTTGGCAACTCTTTTAAATTAAGGAAATGATTATATTCTCCAAGATTTCTTATCAGGCATAAAAATCCAATTTCAACAAATGTAAATTGCAATATGTGTCCAGCCCCCCAAGAAAACTCTTCTAGATTAAATTTAATACCAGGGCGAATATAGTCCTTATTAATTAAATAACTCCCTACCAGACACAGGTATGCAATTATCGTTGAGAAAGATATAGAAAATAGAAAATGATTTTGAATATTTGAAAATATCTCCTTTTTCTCTTTTAACAACTTAATCAAGGTAACGCAAGATATCGCTAAAAATGCACCAAGAAATAAACCAAGCCCCGCTATAAAATATAAATTGTCTATCAGCGGTATATAATTTATTATAACAGCTGAACTATATGGAATAAATCCAGAAACAATTATCAAACCTATCCCCAAGCCAACAATATATTTTAAAATTCTTGTAACATAGCTTTTTTTCAGAAAAATCTGCATATTGTACATCCCAATAACCATAAACCAAACATTTATGGATAGCGTGACATGTATTACCAAAGATATTTTGAAAAAATCTGGTAAATGAAAAATTTCGTATATTGCTGGCAATCTCATCATCGATACAGCAATCGAATACAAACCAGCTGTACCTAAACATATTATTGAAATTATCAGCCAAAATAATTCAAATCTTTTATAATTTGAAGACATTTTAATATTTTATTTTTTTTATTCTTTAATAAGATAATATTTTATTGATCGATGTTGTCAAGTATCAAAGATTTATCATTTTTCTTCAATAGGTAGATGATGAGATTCAGATGCAATTGAATGACTATTTGTATTTTTTATTTTAAGAAAATTAATTATAGAATGCATATAATTTAATCTTTTATTTCAAATCTATATTTAATATTAATCCATTTTGCCATTGTTGAATAATTTTACCTTGAAGATTTCACGAAATTAATAGATAATCTATGAAAATACTTACATAAAATTAGATGCTGAAAAATCTCTACATTTCAATATTTTTGTCCTTTTTGGTAATAAATGATTTACATTCTACCACTTTAAACGAAGCAATAAATCTACTCTATGAAAACAATAATCAACTTAGATCTGAAAAAGTAAAAATCAAGGAAGTAAAATCAGCAGCAGGAGCGACAATGCTGAATATACTTCCAGATATACGATATACAAAAAGCCTTTACCAACATTCTACATGGATCACCTTGAATGGAGTTCATCACAGTGACAGTAGAAGGAATCGCGATAAAACAGTTCTTTCTTTACAAGAAGAGCTATCTGTAGGCAATCTCGCATTAGACCCACTAAGAGCAGTCAACATTTTAAACATACAAAGATTAAATTATAGACTTAATGAACAAACTATCATTTTGCAAGCTATTAGCGCCTATTTAAATGTTATTCGTGATGAAGAAATATCTAGAGTTGCTAAGGAAAATGAAGATATTCTTACAAAATATACTGGTCTCATAAAACGACGCCTAGATTTTGGAGAAGTAACAAAAACCGACTTAGAGCAATCTAAATCACGTTTATATCTAATACAATCGAGCAGAATACAAGCGGAAAGCGATTTCGAGGTTTCTAAAGCACTATACAAAAAAACATTTGGCATAGCGCCAAAAAATCTAACGATACCAAAAAAATTTCCTGAAGTTCCAAAAGATTTAGACGAATTCAGAAAAATAACTCAAGATCAGAATATACCGTTACAAATCTCAGAACTTAATAAGCTTACAGCAAAATATGATATCGGTAGAGCTGCAAATGCTATATTGCCAAGTGTTTATATTTATGGCACGGTAGTGAAAAATGATGATAATTTAATCGCTGACCATATTAGGGAACAAAGAATTTACGGGGTTGATTTAAAAATACCAATTCTCCCAAGGGGTGGATCGGAATATGCTAAAATTCTTCAAAACAAATATGCCTTCAATAGATCTTATTATGATTATGAAGATTATAAACTTGATTTAGAAAAACAAATTATCGAAACTTGGAACAATCTAAAAACCTATAATGCAAGCGTTGAATCTGCAAAATCCGCACTCGAATTCACAACTTTAGCAATGAATGCAGTCAAAAGAGAAGCGCAATATGGCTCTAGAACAACATTAGATGTTCTAAACTCAGAGCTCGAAAACTTCAATGCTAATGTTAATTTAATCAAAGCCCGATATGCTCAAATTCTATCACATTACAAATTAACTTCACTCATGGGAGAACTAAATAGAAATGTTTTTAATAATTAATTGGTATTACAATGTATAAAGAAAATCAGGTAAATCACGAAGATCAAAGCAATAACAACGATGATGAAGTTTTAGAATTAATATACCAAATTATTGATGACGGACAAATCATTAACCTAAAAGAAAAAAGAGAGAAAGAGACTATCCTTGCACAAAAAATCATCAATCATGATAATCTGACAAAATATGATAGTAATGAGAACGATAAGGACGAATTAAATGATAATGATGAGGAATACCAAGCTTATCTGAATTTTAAAAAGAAAATTAATGACATTGGATTAAAAACACTCCTTAAAAAAGTTAATACCCCTGATATCAATCATCAAATCTCTGTCTATACTCATGAGAATGACTTACTTTCACAGTCTATGCTTCTCTCAATCGTTGCTTGTATTAAACCTCTATACACAATGGGCGTAAATATCTCAAAAGAGAACACTGAAGATGAAAATGAAAAACTTCAGATAATGAAAAATTATGTCAGAGATCATTTTGAAAAAATTAAACTTGAAATTATATCTCGTTACAACGACAACCGAGTTCATAAAATCTCAGTTAGCAAAAGTACAGATGAAGTATTACAACAAAATCTTTACTACTTTAATGAAATCCTAATAAATAATTTTTTAATTTGGATAAATCTTGGATTTGAGAACAGCGCCGCATATGCTGAGGATTATAAACTAATAGATGAAAGGCTAGCAAACCATATAGATAACTTTATGAATAAATACTTGGATGAAATTTTTAGTAAGATTAGTTTTTAAAAAATGAAGTAATTTTCTCCAATAAATAATATTTTAATCAATCGTTTTAGATTGAATCTACAAAACGCTTGCAAGCCCTCAAAATCCATAAAATTCTCTAACATTTACTGTTATAACTCTCTAAAACAACATCAGAAATAATTCTTCCTATTTCTTCCTTATTTTTCAATCCAGATTCTATTATTTTTTCATTTTTATCTAAAATAATAACTCTGTTATCAGATCCAGTTGCATCTAAAACATTATTTCCAACTATCATATCTAATTTTTTATTTTTAAGCTTCAATTTCATATTTTCTAGAAGATTACTAGTCTCAGCTGCAAATCCTACACAAAATGGCCTATTATTTTCCAAACTACTAACACTTTTCAATATATCGCAATTTTTCACTAAAGTTAAAGTAATCTCATTCTCGTTATCCTTCTTCTTAATTTTATGATTAAAAACAACTTTAGGTTTAAAATCAGCAACTGCAGCAACAGATATAAAAATATCTGGCTTGTATTTTTCTAAACTTACCAGCACTGACTTCATCATTTCATCTGCTGATCTTACAAAAATTTTCTCCAATATTCCATCAGGCCACTCACATTCTTGTAACTTAGTTTGCCCAATAATTGCAATAACCTTTACATTTTTATCAATAAATGCATTAATAATTGCAAGACCCATCTTACCAGAACTATTGTTTGCAATATTTCGCACTGCATCAATCTTCTCAATTGTACCACCAAGAGTTATCAATAATTTTATCTCTTCTTTATCTCTCTTCTCAATATCTCCTGCATACCAAATACTCTTTAGATGCTTAACAATCTTTTCTGGCTCTATCATTCTTCCGCAACCAGACTCGTTACAAGCTTGCATTCCATTCTCTGGATCCAATATGATACAATTATCTTTCTTCAATTGATTTACATTTTTTTGATTTGGATAATTCGACCACATCTCAACATTCATTGCTGGAACTATAAGAAATGGAATATCTTTTCTTCTTGCTGCGATAACATTGGTAATCAGATCATCGCATATTCCATTGGCAATTTTTGCAATAATATTTGCAGTTGCTGGTGCAACCAAAATCACATCAACATCTCGTGAAAGAAAAATATGATCCATACTATTTTCCCAAAGGTTGTCATAAACTTTATTACCTGATAAAGCTTCAACAGTAGTTTTTGTAACAAATTGCTTTGCATTCTCACTCAATACAACCTTTACATCAAAATTTTCTTTCTTTAAAAGTCTAATAAGCACAAGACTTTTATATGCCGCTATACTACCTGATATACATAAAAGAATTTTCTTCATTTTTATTCTATAATTTTGAACGTATATAGAATATCTTTAAATTATCAAAATTCAAAATCAATAATTAATACTATCTTGATTAAATTTATTTATACTATTCATTTGCATAAACAAAGGAGCCGCCTGATTATTTACTTGCGTGTGCTTTATCTCAGTTTTTTTAGTCTCTTTTCCATCTATTATTGTTGTTGTCGTGATAGTTTCTTCTTTATCTGTAACTTCTTTTGGTAGTTTTTTGAAATCATTTTTTGCTTTATCAATCGCACCTAAGAAAATTCCCTTCAAACCTAAACCATTATCCTTTTCAAGTTTTTGCGGATATCCATATTTTAAATAATTATCTCTATTTGCGATTCCTTTATTTGTTAGTTTTTGATACAAATCAAAAGCTTCATCAAAATCCTCTTCCCTACCCTTTTTTATATGAGCATATTTATTTTTACTACATTTTTCAAGAAAATGTTTAGCAAATGGTGATTGTGACATCTCGGCATAAGCTTCTATACGAACTAAAATTTCTCTTTGCTCAATAATTTCTTCAAAAGTTTTGCTAGAATTGTACGTGATATATGTAATAAGAAGTGCTTTTAATCTCGTTGCATTTCTACGCCAACTAATTTCATCATATATTCTCTTTATTCCAAATCCAATACCAACTACAATTCCTATTCCAGTAAAAGCTGCAACGACTGAAATACTAACTGAATCATCTAAAACAGGATCAAGACAAAAAGACTTCCTTCCGAATTCACCTATTCTCTCCACTGCTCTATATAATCTAAATTTGGATTCAAACTCTGCTTTCTCTTCTTTTTTTATTGAATTCTTTAAATAATAATTTGAATCAAATCTTCTTGTATCAGTTAAATGAAACTTATAATAAACATTACTAGAACTGGGAATATATTAGTCAAAATTTTCTATACGACTAAATTTTCTGTTAGTAAGCTCACTGACAATCATATCATCCCTACCATAATTATACAAATACCTCTTCTCATAATCTTTCACCATCTCCCTAAAATCACATCCGCTTCCAATAAAACTCTCAAGCTCTTCCTCATAACCAATTACTTTTCCATGCCCAACTAATTCCTCCTCCCACAATGCTTGTAACTCCTTATCTACTACACTCTTTTTATGCAAAGCGTAAAGAAACTTTCCGCCCATAATTAATCCTTTTATTCCTAATTCTAAAGCAATCATTCTTGGATCTGATGATGATATTAGTGGTCCGCTCAAAGCTTCCTTAGTAAAAGAATTTGCAAATGCTTTTACGAAAGAAGTTTTATCATTCGGATTTAATTGATGGCGCGTCCTATCAAAATTATATCCTGCTAAACTTGCATCAATAGCGGAATCCACAAATGAACTTAAACATTGACTTTTAGCTTCTGTTAATGCAGCTTCCCAAGCTTGGACTTTTCCATCTAATAAACCATTCAAATACTCAACCTCTCCTTGCCATGGCTCTGGAGTGATATCCTTGATGTTAATATTTTTTGCACATTCTTTTCCCTGATTTGCCATTTCTTTACGAATATCTTCTATCTGACTTGCTAAGAAATTGATCCTACCATCCTGAATATTGATTCTTTCATGAACAACATTAAAACCTTGAGCTGTAGTGTTTGCCTGATTATGCTGCGCCATGTGTATGTCGTGTAATTTATTATTGACATCTGTTTTTAATTCTTTGCTTTCTTTATCTAATCTTTCTATTTCAGTTAAAACAAAATTTTGAAAGTTTGTATTTTCCATAATTTATACCTTTGTTGAATATATATTTTATTATCTTGCAATGCCGTTTTTCTTCAGTCTTTCTAATTTATTATCGCGATCCTTCACATATTCATGCATTTGTTTCATACCTTCATCTCGATTATTAGAATAAACCTCGAAAAGTCTGTCAATTTCTTTTTGATCAACAGCGATTTCAGGCTCTGGAATGCTGCTAGGATCTCTAAATGCATTTTTTAAATTCAATAATCTACTCTGCACTCTATTACAACCATCATTCCAAATCTCAATTGCCTCCTGCTTCAACTCTTTGAAATCTCCTGGACAATCGCATTCATTATCAACTCCACTTCCTCCCTCTATATCAATTCCTTTTTTCATTATGTTTGACATAGTGCGTAGATTATTTTGTATACTTCCTGTAATTTCATAATACTCTTCATAACACTCTTTATAATACTGATTCGCATTACGATGCTCTTGATCAACCAATTTTTTACTCATATT
>JBIKUW010000091.1:0-5404 GCA_044347385.1 Rickettsiales bacterium | reverse complement strand
ATCAACTCTCATTTTTTCATTGTACTCAGTCATCACATTAAGATCATCATCCAAGACATCTGTCACTTCCGATTTTGCTTTTTTAGAATTTTCTTGATCAATCCATCTTTGAATCAAAACTATCAAACTATTTGCTTGAACTGCCATTCTTCCACAATCCCCACCTATCTCGCGCCACGCTTTCTCTCTTTTTTTACCATAATCAATAATATCTTCTATAATCCCTTCTTTCTCCTCATCAATCTCAGCTTCCGTTTTCCAACAACAATACTTACCTAGTTTCTTCTCAAGAATTTCCCTTGCTTTTTTTAAAAATTTCATCACTTCCTCATTAAAAAACCAAATCAAAACTCCAATCGCTATCATTGCAAGCACTGAAATCACTGTTGAGCATATTATCGCGATATCTGTTTTTTTCATATTTAAAATTAAAATATTAATAGATCATATCATGGCAAAATTTGATGTCTATAGATTTTTCACTATTCATTAAACAAATTAAAAAAATCTATAAAATAAAAATATTTTTGGAATATATCGTAATTATATTGTATAATATGCTTGATACCAAAAGTATCTATAGTAATAAACAGATAATAGTTTTACAGGTAGACTCGGGGGCGGTTCCCGACGCCTCCACCAAATGGGGGCGACATATGCATCGATACTTGTTAAGAGGATTATTTTTTTACTCGGCAAGACACGACCGCAACAGTTCAAAAATATAAATGCAAACGATAATACGATTGCTGCTAATGTAAACATGAAAGCAGACAACGATAACACTTCTGTTATCTTTAACGCTCAAGCTATGGCTTCTGCCTAGCATAAAATTCGCTGTAAAAAGCGGATGGTTTCCATAAAGCACGGACTGCTAGTACCGGTTAACAGAAAACTAGCGCAGCTATAGAAAATTTCTCTGGATATTTATCCTTAGAAATGTTTATTAAATCTTGTTTGATTTTTTAAACACTTCTATAGCATATGAATTAATATAGTTTATTTTTATATAAAATATGATAGGAAAAAAGAAATTTATAAATTACGAAGGTCAAATCAATAAAGCAATTTTACATATTTTAAAACAGGTCTTGAAAGATACTGCGCTAAATGGTTTACGTGATGATCACCATTTTTATATTAAAATAAATACATTACATCCATTATTTTCAATACAAGATAGTGCTGGAAATGTTGATGAAGAAATCTTAAAGAAATATCCAAAAGAAATAACAATAGTTCTTCAAAATGCATTTGAAAAACTTGAAGTCGATGACGATGTTTTTACTGTTGTACTGAATTTTAGCTCTATGCCAAGAACAGTTGTTGTTCCATTTGACGCGATCATAGCATTTCACGATCCATTTGCAAATTTTGCTGTTCATTTTGATCAAAAACCAGAAGACGAGGAAAATGGAGAGTATCTTGAATTCGAGGACTATGATGAATACGGAATAGATGACGAAGACGATGAATTAGCAAAATTCTTAGAGTGCGATTTCGATATCTATAAAAGCGATAAAAAAGATAAAATCGTTTACTTAGATGATATAAGAAAAAAAATGAAAAATTAGCAAAACTGTTATTTAGTTTTTATCTTTTCGTAGACCTTGCGCGCTATCTCTAACTTTTCATCATCATCAACTCCTATCACTTCATTGGAGTGAATTTCATGAGATGCAAAATAATATCCAAAATTATAAAGAACATTGACTTGTCTAAATAAAGAATATTCATTTAAATCTGAATCCCATTTCATATTTTCTATCAATATTTTCAATATATATTTTTTTATTATAAAAACTGCTCCAGAATGCTTTTTTGATCTTTCTAAATTTGGATTATTTAGATAACTTTTACTTTCTATAACAGATTTAATAAAACCATTCTCATCATAAATAATCCTTCCACACTGAAAAACTGATTCATCCGCCTCACATACATTTAGCAAACCTGAATAATCATTATTTGTCATCTTCTGAACGGAAGATTGAATTGTTAGATCATTTATAAATGGCGTATCACCAAATAAGATAACAATTTTTTCTAACAAGATATCGCTAAACAAGTTATAAACTAATTTCGTAGCGTATGCAGTTCCCAAAATCTCATCTTGTAAAACAAAATATACTTTCTTCTTATCATTAATATAATTTCTAATCAAATTAAAATGATGCTCGCGAAAATTTTTGTTATACACAATAAATATATTATTCACGTCTGTTTTTAAAATGCTATCAATGATATGCAATATCACAGCTTTATTATCAATTTCTAAAAAAGATTTAATTCTCAGAGAATGACCTGATTTCTGTAAACGCCTTGCATTTCCACCCATCAAAATTATTGCATCATACATATTTTTCCATCATCAAATCAAAGTCTCTTATATTTCTCGTAATAATTTCATGATATTCTGCTGTCGGAATTGAAACATTGCACTCCTCTATGACAAAACTCTCGACTTTGTTATTTTCGAGAAGATTTTTTATATTATCAAGCTTTTCATAATTAATATTACTCCTAATATCAACTAATTCCTGCCAAATCTCACCATCCGCCATCTTAATCAAAAATTTATTCACAATATTTTGATCGATTATTCTATTTAACTTCTCTTGCATCCTTGAAATAAATATCTCATGTTCTTTATTGAGTGGATTTACCTCATTTAGCAATTCTTCAAAAATTAAAAAATATTTCACAAAAAGATCTATTATCTTTTCGCGAATATTTTTTTTATCATTAAAGGTAAAATTCTGAATAAAATTAGAAAATAAACTAACAGCCTTTAATGACAAATCAACCTCAATTAGTTCAACATTCTTGTACGCAAAAAACAAAGTTGGGTCAACAATATAAAATTTCTCACAATCATTTGAGTCTTTTATCAAAATATTCGTTGAATTCAAATCCATATTTCCAACCATCCCATAAGCAAAAAAATTTTTCACTAAATTCATTGGCTTTCTACAATTTATATTCTCATCGCATAACAAATCATAAAATCTTCTAACATTATCAATTAAACTTACAACTATAAATGAATTATGATGATTTATTTGATTGCAATTATCTTCGATAGCAAAAAATATTTCGTAAGAATTTTCAAACTCTATCAAACTTTGGTGAATCTTCACTAAATACACTTCTTGCTCCATTTTGTGACTCAAATTACCTCTCTTAAATAAAAATAATTTCAAAATATCGTCAATTTTTGTATCCTCAGTTACTTTTTTCAATGAAACATGCCCATCATAAACCCCTTCTCCCTTCTTTATAATTGGGATATAGGAATTTATATTATGTACCATAGGATTACTTGATGATAAGCAATAATCACAATTCAAATTTTTCTTGCAATGCAAAATGACATCTAGATATTTTTTTAATTCAAAATTATCAATAGTCCTTATATTCTCGATTTCATCTTTATAAATCTCTTCACTTATAATTAATTCAAAAATCTTTCTTATGTTTTTATCTTCAATTAACGAGCTATCATTATGTTTCTTCAAATCAAAATACACATAGTATGAAACTGCTATTTGAAGAAGATCTCTTATATTATTAGTTTTTTTAATTATTTGCTCAAATTCATAAAGCTTGTCAAATTCCATACACAATATATATCCCTTATCATTATTGTATAATATTTTCACAACCAAGAATACGGAATCACAAAATGAATGCACCCTGAGGGATTCGAACCCCCGACCTTTCGGTTCGTAGCCGAATGCTCTATCCAGCTGAGCTAAGGGTGCTAATAAAAATATACTAGCGAGCATATACGTGGAAATTCTATCACTATTAAATATAAAATTCAAGTTAAAAATTTTAAAATTTTCAGTAAAAATATATTGTTCTTTATTAAAAAAATGTTACGATGCACTTTTGCAACTATTGGTTATTTTGATGAATAAAAGTAGCGTTGTATTGAATTTTATTAAAGAAAATTCAATTGAATTTATTAATTTTCGCTTCTCCGATCTTTTTGGCGAACAAAAGCAAATCAGCAGAACTGTATCATCTGTCAATGAAAATCTTCTAAATTTTGGAGTAACAATTGATGGCTCCTCAATTCGTGGTTGGAAAGTTATTGATAATTCTGATATTTTATTAAAGCCTGATTTAGATTCATTTTATATCGAACAATACACTAAACACAAAACTTTAAATATTACATGCGATATTATTGATACAGTAAATGATCAAAATTATTTGAACGATCCGAGATCAATTGCTAAAAAAGCAGAAGGAATTCTGAGCGAACTTGGAATAGCGGATAAAGCATTCTTCGGCCCAGAATTAGAATTTTTTATTTTCAATAACGTCTCCTACTCAACATGCATGATGAATAATTTTTTCAAAATAGACGCTGACGAAGCTCATGAATTGACAAAAGAGTCCCACAATGTTGGATTTAGAGCAAAGAGAAAGGGTTGCTATGATTCTGTTGCGCCGCTAGACAGATATTGTGATTTACGAACTGACATTCTAATGGATTTAGCAAAAATTGATGGAATGAATCCTTCAATACACCATCATGAAGTTGGAAATGATCAATGCGAAATTGGTTTTCAATATGGAACTTTAGTAAGAGCTGCAGATAAATTGCAAATTGCAAAACATATTATAAAAAATACAGTTTACAATAGTGGCCAGGTCTGCACTTTTATGCCAAAGCCCTTTAAAAGTGATGCTGGGAGTGGTATGCATGTCCATATCTCATTACTAAAAGATGGAGAAAATTTATTTCATGGCGACTCTTATCATAATTTATCTGAGCTCGCGCTATATTTTATAGGAGGAATAGGAAAACACATCAAATCCTTGTGCGCCTTTACAAACCCTACAACTAATAGCTATAAAAGATTAAAACCTGGTTTTGAAGCACCAGTTGTGATGTCGTACTCTGCAAAAAACCGCTCAACTGCTATTAGAATTCCTTACAGCAATAAATCTGCTAAAAATGAAACTCGATTCGAATGTCGCTTTCCAGATCCAAGCGCAAATCCATACTTAACTTTTGCTGCAATTTTAATGGCTGGAATTGATGGTATTGTAAATAAAATTCACCCTGGCGATGCAACAGATTTTGACTTATTTTCTTTAAAGAAAGAAGAAACAAAAAATTACAACATGTTGCCAAAATCTCTTGGAGAAGCTTTAGATGCTTTAGATGAAGATAGAGAGTTCTTAAAACGCGGAAATGTATTTTCCGACTCGATTATAGATTCATTTTTAAACCTAAAATACACTGAATCTAACGATATCAGCTCATACCCTACTGCAGCAGAGTTTGAAAATTATTTCAATTGCTAATTTAAACTACACAATTTTAAAATACATTCTCGTAAAGAAACCCTTCATGGGAAGTATAAAAAAATTGAAAACCGCTCAA
>JBIKUW010000069.1:0-6969 GCA_044347385.1 Rickettsiales bacterium | reverse complement strand
AAGAAATTGAAGATCTGAAAGAGAAAAATAAGAAGATGTCAGAAAATGAAAATAAATGTTCGATTGAAGACAATAAAGATAGTGATTGTTATGATAAAATCGCTGATCTTGATAATATTATTAATCAAATTAAAAACAAAGAAAGAAATATCAAGAGAGATGAAAATCAATTGAGAAATATGATAAATAGATTGACCGAGCTCAGAAGAAGAATTGCTTTTTATCAGAATAAATATGATGCATTGCAAGATGAAATCAACAAGATGAAGGATAATGTTAATGTCGATGAAAAGAAAAAAGATATGAGTGATTTAGTTGAAAGATGTTCAAATAATTGCAAAATATAGAATTTTTTTGAAGTTATGCAATCAGAAGAGTGTGGGTATGTAGGATATTGTATTAAATTCTGATCCATTCAAAGAAATCAAATTGACACATTAGTAAAACTTGTTACAATTCCATTAATTAAATTTTCATTGCAATTATGTCTAACAATCAAGGATTGATGCAAAACAAAAAAGGAATTATTTTAGGTGTTGCAAATGAGTATTCAATAGCATGGTATATTGCGCTCATTTTGAAAGAACAGGGTGCTGATGTTATTCTTACATATCCAAATGAGCAAATGCAAAAGAGAGTTGACCCTCTATCTGCAAAGCTTGATCCAAAAATGCCAACATTTTCGTGCGATGTTTCAAAAACAGAAGATGTGAAAAAATTATATGAAGATATTCAAAATTTTGGTTGGGATAAAATTGATTTTATAGTTCATGCTGTTGCTTTTTCTGATAAAAATGAACTGAGAGGAAGATATATACAGACATCTCAAGAAAATTTTATGAACGCAATGAATATTTCTTGCTACTCTTTAACAGCTGTAGCTCAGGTTTTTGAACCAATGATGGTTAAGAATTGTGGTGGTTCGATAATTACATTGACGTACTATGGTGGAGAGAAGGTCGTTCCACATTATAATGTGATGGGTTTGTGCAAAGCTGCGTTAGACATGAGTGTGAAATATTTGGCAGTTGATATGGGCCCAAAAAATATTAGAGTAAATGCTGTTTCAGCTGGACCTCTAAAAACTCTTTCATCAGCTGGGATTGGTGATTTTAAGTATATTGGTGATTGGAATAAAAATAATGCACCGTTGAGAAGAAATGTTACTCATCATGAAGCTGCCAAAGCCGCTCTTTATTTGTTGAGCGATTTAAGTTCTGGTGTGACTGGAGAGATTCACCATGTTGATTGTGGATATAACGTGATTGGAATGAAAGCGGTTGATGCACCAGACGTTGTGATTTTGAAAAAGGAAAGTGGAGCATCTTAATGCATTAATTTTTAATTGCTAAATTTGATAAGCCACATAATGAAAGTTGAAAATTTATTTTTTATATATTAAAATGACGTAAATTTTTAACTGAAGTTTTCATGAGCAAGTATTTAGTTATTATTTCTCTTATTATGTTTTTTACACAAAATATAAGTGCTAGAGAATGTTTGATAATCAAGGATTTTAATAGTAATAAAATTATAAAACAGGAAGGTGAGGTTTGCGAGCAGAGATTTTTTCCATGCTCAACTTTCAAGCTTCCAATTTCTTTAATGGGTTTCGATTCTGATATTTTAATTGATGAGCATAATCCAGAGTGGAAATATGATGGTAGTCAAAAGGATAGACAATTAGCAGCGGCGATACCAAATATGTATGATCCGAAGGATCCTATGTCTTGGATGCAAATTTCAGCTGTTTGGTATTCACAGATAATCACAGAGAAATTAGGGCCTGAGAAATTTCAAAAATATCTAAAACAATTTAATTATGGAAATCAAAGAGTTCTTGATAATGAAGTGGAAGGTCCTGGCTTGTATACTTCTTGGTTAACGAATGGTAGTTTGAGAATTAGTCCGACAGAGCAGATGAAATTTTTAGAGAATTTTTTGAATAAAAAACTTGGTGTTTCCGATCATGCATATAAAATGACCCACAATATTGCTCATTTTAAAGATTTAGATAGTGGAGAGAAAATATATGGAAAAAGTGGCAGTTGTAATGTTGTGAATAAGAATGGATCTAAGGATATAAATAAATTTGCCGGTTGGTTTATTGGATGGACAGAAAAAGATGACAAAGTGCAAAAAGTTTTTGTCAAATTTATAAAAGATGAGAAAGATGTTGATCCGAATGATTTTGTGGGATTGAGGGCAAAAAAAATAATTGTTGATGAGTTGTCAAAATTGTCTGAGAAATAATCCATAGGAAGATTATTGCTAGATGTAAATGTTATTTTGATTGATAGTTTATAGTATTCTATTCATCATTTTGTTTAATTTTTTGTTTTGATAGCTTAATATTAATATTAATAGAATTCCTCCAGAGAGAATGGAGTTTATGAGAAATCCGTGTTTGTATATTTCCATACTGTAGGCTTTGTTGGCAATTTGATTTTTATCTACTGCCATTATTCCAGCGATAATTCTAGCGCCGTGAAATCCGCATGCAGCTCCGATCATCATGATAGATGTTGTGATTGCATGTATTTGTTTTGGGGCGACTCTGCAAATTGAGAAAATTCTGTTTAATATAAATACATCTGAAAGTGAGAATAATATAATTGGCGTTACAGTTGTGAGAATTGATAATTGATAATTTTCGTTGAATATACATCCTAAGTAAAGAATTAAAAAACCAATGAGAGAGGTTGAGAATCCAAGAAGTAAACATTGTCCATTTTTGATTTTATCATGAATTTTTATTTTGAAGAATAATACCGATGTTACGATAATTGTGATCTGGAATATTGACATTATGTTTGTGACGGGTATTTTCATTCCAAAGAAATTATTATCGAAATGTCGCGTTATGAAGAGAGGCATAACCATTCCAAATTGCCTTTCAAAGATGTAGTATGTTATAAACCATCCCATATAATAGACAAATGTGATGACGTTTTGCTTTTCATCTGCAGTGTATGTGCTATTTTTTTTGTGAGATTTGTAGAGAATTGAGAAAATGCTAATTAGAAATGTTGCCCATAGGAGTGAGTTGACAATTTCATAAAAAGTAAATGTTATTACCCCCAATACTGCAATTCCAATTGCACATAAGGACATCTGAAAGAATTTTTTCACTGGTTGAGTAATTGTTTTGATTTTATTAAATTCGGTATATGTGAAGAGAGTTATGGAAAAAGCTCCAATTATCCCGGAAAACAAAAAGCATCCATTTACACCAAATTTTTGATTGATTATTCCAGATGCGCTGTATGCTATAAAAGTTGCAATGATCAAAATTGTATATAATACGCTTATGTAGCTGTTTTGTTTCTCTTTCGGAATTTCTGCATTGATTGTGCTGTATATTAAGCTTGAGCCGTTACACCTTGACATTCCAATTCCGCATGCGATAAGATTTAGCGTTATAAGAATTTCTTCTTTTTGTAATATAAAAGATGAACCGGACATCATGTATGCAATGAATGTTAGTCCTGCGCCAAAAAGCCATGTGAAATGATGACCTGTGATTTTATCTCCAAAATATGCCCCAGCTAAGCTGTTTATGTCTCCAAGCACAATCATGGTTGAATAGGCTGTAAATGCATTCAAATCGCTGAATCCCATTGTTGAAACGAGTATTAATACTAGGCTTGCTCTAATGTTGTTGTATGCAAGCCATTGTGATGCGTGAGCGATGATTAATTTTAATAGATGCATTATATTAATTTATATCTTAAGTTTTTTTATTATACAGGAAGTTTGTCTATTATAAAAATAATTAAATATTTTCTTGTAAAAAACATATATTCATTCATAAAATTGTTGTTATAATATTAATATGAATTTTGGGGTTGTAGCTCAGCAGGATAGAGCGATGGATTCCTAATCCGTAGGCCGTGCGTTCGAATCGCGCCAATCTCATTTTATGTTTAATTATTAAAAAAATTATATCAAATTTGTTAATTTTATTGTAAAATTATTATTAGTTTTTATTGTCGTTTAGGCTTAATTTATAATATATGGAAAAATTTAATTTATCTAAGTATATAGCTCGTTGTGGAATTGCTTCAAGAAGAGATGCAGAGGAAATAATTTTAGAAGGGCGAGTGACTGTAAACCAAAAAGTTGTAACAGACTTAACTGTTGATGTTGATGATAGTGATACAGTTGCAATTAATGGTATGAATATTGATTTTATTGATGAAGTGAGAATGTTTCTTCTGCATAAACCTCGTGGGTATTTGGTTACTACTCATGATGATAAAAGTAGAAAAACAATTTTTGATATTATGCCAAAATCTCTTCCTAGATTGATGGCGGTTGGGCGTCTTGATTATAATAGTGAGGGGTTGTTATTGTTAACAAATTATGGCCCGCTTGCTAGACATTTTGAGCTTCCAACTAGTAACATTGAGCGCGTTTATGAAGTGAAAATTTTTGGTAAGTGGGAGGAAAGGTTCCTTGATTATCTTCGTGCTGGAATAAAGATTGATGGTGTGAAGTATAGACCGATGAAGGTGAGAGTTTTGAGTCAAAGAGACAAACAAGTTAAAGTTGAATGTGTCTTGACTGAAGGAAAAAATCTTGAATTAAGAAAAATTTTCAAACATTTGGGTTTTTTAGTTTCAAAATTAAAGAGAACTTCTTATGGGCATTTTCATTTGGGGCAGATGCCACAAGGAACTTTGATAGAATGCAAAAAACACGTAATTGATAGGGTTATGAAAGAGGCAAAATTAAAATTGAAGTAATTTTGAGATAGGAATTTATGAGTTTTTTTGATTATTATCCTTTCCTGAAGGTTGTGCATTTAATATCCTTGATAAGTTTTATGGCTGGGATGTTGTATTTGCCACGATTGTTTGTATATCACTCAATGCAGAAATTTGGTTCTGGAGAAGCAAAAATGCTTGAGATTATGGAGTATCGTTTGCTGAAATATATAATTAATCCAGCGTTGATTTTTACTTTGCTTTCAGGTTTGTCTCTGTCACATATTTTTCTCAAAAGCCCTGATCATTACTGGCTTTATTTAAAGTTTGCCTGCTTTTTAGGAATAGGATATGTTCATATGCTATGTTGCAGATATAGAAAAAAGTTTCTTATAAGTACAGATTTTCATTCTCCAAAATTTTTTAGAATATTGAATGAAGTTCCTACATTGTTGATGATTATGATGGTTTGCGCGGTAGTGTTTAAGTGGTTTTAATTTTTTTAATTATTTGCCCTTAGTAAAAAGACCTCCTTGTCCAGAAAAATCTACTACTGCTTTTGGTAATTTGTTTTCTGTATTTTGTTCAGTGTAATGCTTTGTGTATATTTCTTTGCTAATACTATGTATCTTCTTCGCAAGATCATTTTCTTTCATTTTATGAGTTCTTTCTACTATAGAATGCATAGAATCTATTTTATCAACTTTATTAAAAATATCATTGAATTTGTTTTCAAATTCTTTTTTATTTTCTTTATCCAATTTTGAGATATTATTTTGGGTTTCTTTTAATTTTTCAAGGAAGCTAACCATTGGTTTGAAAAATTCTTCTGGAATTAACTCTTTTGAAGATAAAGTTTTTTTATTATCAAGAAGAAACTTATTCAATTCATTTATATCTGAAAGGATTTTTTTAGTATCATGAAGCATTTAACTACCTATGTATTAGATAGTTAAGATATTAATATAAATTTATTAATATTAAGTTAATGCCAATCGGTTTGTATTGGTAAAAGTTTTTGATTTTATTGTTGAATAAAAAATTATATTGTCCTTAGGTTTTAAGAGAATAGTGTAATTTTGTTAGAATTAATGGTGGGTTTTCTTTGAAAACTTTGTATTGAATAGCAGGTCTTTGTCATCCCAGTAATGTAAGGACGTATGATCTTGTTATGTTTGAGAAGTGATCTGCAGAGAATCCATTTTGTGCACTAAAACTGTAATGACAAATACTTATTTCTTTTAAAAAACACTAGGATAACACATTTTACATAAAAAACTATTTATGATTTGCAACAAAATCCGGAATAATAGTTTTTAATTCTGAAATAATATCATTGCTCATAGCTTTTTTCTCAGCGATTTCATTCATAATTTGTGATTTGTTCGCGTGCATGAAATTGATGAAATCTTTTTCAAATTTAGCAATATTTTTTACTTTATCTAAGTAGCCATTAATACCAGCGAATAAAACAACAGCTTGTTCTACAAAATTCATCGGAGAATATTGTTTCTGTTTTAATAGATTTGTTAAAACGCTACCTCTCAACAATAATTTTTGCGTTGCTTCATCAAGATCAGAACCGAACTTAGAGAATACTTCCTTTTCTCTGAATTGAGCGAGCTCTAGTTTTACTGATCCGGCAACTTGTTTTGTAGCTTTTAATTGTGCTGAAGAACCAACCCTCGAAACTGACAAACCAATATTTACAGCTGGAATAATGCCATTGTTGAATAGGTCGTTTTCTAAGAAAATTTGCCCGTCAGTAATTGAAATTACGTTTGTTGGAATGTATGCGGATACGTCACCAGCTTGAGTTTCAATAATTGGCAGGGCAGTTAATGAACCAGCACCTTTTTCATCAGAAAGTTTTGATGCACGTTCTAGCAATCTGGAATGCAAGTAGAATACGTCGCCTGGGAAAGCTTCACGTCCAGGCGGAAGTCTTAATAGCAATGAGATTTGTCTGTATGAAACCGCATGTTTTGATAAGTCATCATAAATAACCAATGCATGCATTCCATTATCTCTGAAGTATTCGCCAATTGTACAGCCAGTGTAAGGAGCAAGATACTGCTGAACTGCTTCGTCTGATGCGCTTGCAACAACAAGGGTCGTGTAAGCCATTGCACCAGTTTCAGTTAGTTTTTGTATAATTTTTGCAACTGTTGATCTTTTCTGACCAATTACAACATATATACAATATAATTTATCATGTTCATTTTCCGATTTATGAGATTCTTTTTGATTTAATATTGTG
>JBIKUW010000036.1:0-11973 GCA_044347385.1 Rickettsiales bacterium | reverse complement strand
CAGAGGGCAGTTTTCCCAGTTGATCTATCACCAATAATTAACTGTCTTTGTCCGCGACCAATTGGAATTAATGAATCCACAACCTTGTAACCAGTAGACATAGGTTCGTGAACTGATTTTCTATCAATAACACCTGGAGCTTTTCTTTCAACTGGCATCATCGCTTCATATTTCAATTCTCCTTTTCCATCAATTGGATTTCCTAAAGCGTCAACAACTCTGCCTAATAATTGTTTTCCAACAGGAGTTTCAATTACTTTTTTTGTTCTTTTAACTCTCATTCCAGATCTAACTTTAGAAGGATTTTTTAAAACCAAAGCTTTAATAAAACCACCTATCGCCATTACTAATCCAGTACTTTCTTCTCCATCATTCTCCTCTGTTTCAAAGATTACAACTTCATTAAAGAACACATCTCCAAGACCATAAATTGTTGCAACTCCATCAATGATAGAAGTTACAGTTCCAATTTCTTCAACTTTGTACTTTGCTTGAAAATTTCGTAGCTCTTCTTTTACAACTGCAGAATTTTCCATGTTGTCTTTAGTCATTATTTTTAATTTGAAATTAATAATTTTACATAATATAAAATAAAATTTTACTTTTGTAAAGATGATTTAAGAGATTTTTATTTATGGATCGTGACTTGAATATATTCAATAAATGCAGTTGGTTGAATATTTATTATCAGAAAGTTTAGTTATTATTCAGGAATTTATTTTGTAAATTTGATATTTAATTTTTATTCATCGATTTGTGGTTAAATTAAATTTATATTGAAAAATGGGGATTTTATGTCAATGTTGCTTGATAAATTGAGTAGTTTATTTAGGAAAGAAGGTAAGCGAGATCTGAGACTTTCATATGACATTATTATGAAGGCTTATCAAGCTTTTACTAATAAAGAAAGTGATGAGAGTTTGTTAAAAAGCATAGTTCTTGAGCATAGAGAGAAAGCCATAAATTATATTGATGGTAATTTTAAGCAGAGTGAAGAGGAAAGAAAATTAAATGAACAGTTGAAGAATTTTATTTCAGAGATTTTGCCAAATAAAGAAATGGAATACAGTGATTTTGAATTATTCAATCTAACAAAGAGTTCGGATAGAGGGGGGTGGGATGGCGGTTCATAATTTTTCTTATATTTTATAAAAATATAAACAAATGTTTGACATATTTTATTTACTTAACTAAGATATTAAAAATTTATTAATCAAGGTATAAAATTTTATGTCAACAAATTTAAACGAAGATAGAGCGCATATTGGCCAAGGTAGTTTTGCTACTGTTGCAGGTAATCCCACGAACACGAAGACGACCCAGGAGGATGGAGTACAGGTTGAAGTTATTGATAAAGGTAAAAATAGAGCGCATAAAAGTAGAGCGCCACTAATAATTTTATCAACATTTTTTGGTATTGTCTCAACATTAGAAGTGTTGTTATTTTTGGAAGCAAAATATAAAGTTTCCGGAGCCCTTAATGATGTAAAGAATATTGATGTTGAGAAAGCGAAGAATTTTCTGAAAAGCGACTGGATGTATCTGATTATTTTAGCATCCTTTGCTGCAACGATGATTTCGATATTTAGTACTATTTCAAGGCATAGAAATAGTTTAGTAATTTTATTAGAGAATGAGCGTAATATATTAGAGAATGAGCGTAATAAAAGAACTATTGAATTAAATGGTGTTAAAATTGAATTAAATGATGTTAAAAATGAGAAAGATAGTTTATCGAAAGAAAAGAGCAATTTGGAGGGAGAAAAAACGACGTTATCAGAACAAATAGGGAAGATAAAATTGGAGTTGGATACTCTGAAAAATCAACAGCAGGTCGCTCAAGAACAGATTCAGCAGCAGTCTGTAGTAGCGAGTAATGCGGCGAAAGTGGAAGAAAAAGTTCGGCAAAATAGTAACGAAAATGAAAAGTTGAATATTCTGATTCTTAAGAAGGATGATGATATTGGAAAATTAAAGGGAGGGTTGAAAACATTAGAAGAGAATAGAAAAAGTATAGAAGCAAAATTAACTGATGTTGAGTCTCAAATTAAATCTAAAGATAATGAAATAAAAAGTAAAAATGATCAAATTAAAAGTCTAGATGAGCAAATGAAATTGCTAAAGGTAGAGCTTGAAAAATTTAACGTGTTTTATAATGATACTGAATTATTATTCAAGAGAGTGATTGATTTAGAGAGACCAAATTTTAAAGAGTCTATGAAACAATTGAATGATATGAATAGATTGCTTATTTCAGAAATTACAAGATATCAAAAAGAAAAAGAGATTTATGAGGCGACTAGGCCAAATGATGTGGAGAGAAAGGGGTCTGGTGGTTCAACTGGTTCAAAAGGATCTGATCAACATGATGATGTATTTAAGAAAGTGAAAGTTTGGGTAAGTGATAAGTTTTCTAGATCTGGATCTTCAGAATCTGGAAAATCTAATCAATCAAATAAACAAAGTAGATCTAGATCTGGTTCTTCAGAATCAAGGGAAGAATCGCAATTGCAAATGGAAGCTATAGGTCAGAATGCGAATGTAAATGGAGATAGATATTCAATTGACAAAGCTATTGAATTTGTGAAAGAAGTTGAGAGTTTAGAGGAAGAATATAAAAAAGTTAATGATATTTATGATAACAATATATCGAATGATCAGATAAATGGTAAGATTGATGTAATTTATTCATTAGATAAAATAAGTAAAGAAGTAGAGAAAAAGTTGAAAGAAAATGTTATCCAAGATGTTAAAGATGATAGATTGAAAATTCATAAGAGAAATGAGGAAGCTCTAAGAAGATATAGAGATGAGAATTTTTCTTCCAAGAATGGAACATATTTTATTAGTAATGGTGAGTTATCATATTTATCTACAGTTGTTGAAGAAACTGGAGGTCATACCTCGCTTCAAAAGAACGATTGCCTTACAAAGAACGTGTCAATTATTTCGGAAGATAGTGTAGAGGATATTAAGAGTGAAGCAGAGAAAAATATATGCGAGAGAATAAAAATTGATGCTAATAATAGTATTATATTTAATAATAGTAATGCTTGGGTACACAATTGCAAAAGTGATTGTTATTTTAAAATTGATGTTCTTATGATTAGTGGAGATCAAAGTGAATTCAAAGAAGGTTATTTGGATATATTGCTAAATAAGGCAGATAATATAGAAAAAGACTTTTTTGTATTTTATGAAAATAAAGAGATAGATAACGAGAATTCAGAATTACGGCAGTTCAAGCTTTCGGGACAAATGATTAAGGAAGCTCAACCGTCATTAAGATATTTTACTTTAGCAAGTTATTTAACAAGTCAGGTAGCAGGTCAGGAAGTATAAAGTGCAAATATATAAGTATATCATGAGTATTATTCAGCATTCGGATGTGATGAATAGTACATTTCTTTTAATAATTGATTGCTGACTTGAGTGTAGAGCTCTGTAGTCGAGAGTTTCGAATGGCCTAGTAGTTTTTGAACCTCTGTGATGCTAACATCATTCTCAATTAGATGTGTTGCAAAGCTGTGTCGGAAACTATGTGGCGAAATATTGTATGGCAAGTTATATTTCGTTGCATAGTCTCTAATTCTATTTGAAAAATAGTTTCTACTAACAATTTTTCCAGTTTTTGTGAAGAAAATTACATCAAGTTTTTTATAATTATCCATCTCGATCCATGGGCATGCATTCATGTATTCATCAATTGCATCAAGAACTATTGGTAAGATTGGCACAACTCGCATTTTTCCTCCTTTGCCGATAATTGTGATTAGCATAGATTCACGATCGATTACATTCTTAAAATTTACTGATAGAGCCTCACTAATTCTTAATCCAGAACCATACATTAACAATATTAGCGCTTTATCACATAAGGAAATCCATCTTTTATTTTCGTTCTCATTATCGCCTAATTTTATAATTTGACTAAATTCTATCTCATCTTTAGAAATCATTTTTGGTAATGGGCGAACGTATTTTGGTGGGCGTATTTCAAAAATGTTTTCGTCAATTGCGACATTGTTCATTGTATATAAATATTTTAGAAAATTTTTAATACTAGAGAGAGCTCGAGCATTTGCTCTAGCGCTTTTTCCATGATTTTCATTTGCATTTCCAAGCCATTGTCGAATGTCACCGATTGTCAAGTCTTCAATTCTATTTATGTCTGTGCGCTTTGTATCGATGTATTTTATAAAATCTTCCAGATCAAATTTATAAGAAAGATAAGTGTTTTCACTATAGTTTCTGTAATTGATCATGTAATCGACCCATCCGTTTATCATTTCTTTTGTTATTATCATAGAAATTTTATATAGGAAATGATTTATTATATAGCATAGGTTGTGTAAGGGAAATATAAATGGCAAGTGAATGATAAAAAGAATTAAAATTTTTGTGTGAGATAAAAATAAAGGAACGATATTTCCTTAGGAATAATTTTTATATGTACAGGTTTATATTTTCATATATAATAAATTATTAATAATTTATTATATATTTATGAAGATAAGAGTTATATTTTTCATAATTTTATTTTCTATGAATGGTTGTAGAACTCATAATTTTAGTAATGATGTGGAGAGAAAGGTTATTGGTTTGGGAATTGGATCGCCAGTTGAGACGAATGATAATATCCATAAAAAATTTATGAGAGAATACAGAGCTGGAGTTAGACACAAGTATGGGTTTGTATCACCAGTTTATGCTATGAGTTTGCACATTCATGATGAGTTAAAAATAGATGCAAAAAGTAAATATATGATGGAGGATGTTGCATATAAAGGATTAGAAAATGCCGAAATACAAAAAGAATATAAATGGAATAATGATTATATAAGGGGTAGTTTTGAAGTTTTGACTTTAGTTAAGAGAAAAAATAGATATGATGAGTTGTGCAAGCAATTTGTTCAGAAAATCTACGTGAAAAAAGAATTGTTCTTGTTTGATGGATTTGGATGTAAGAAATCTGGCGAAGGAATTTGGCGTGTGAAGCAAACGAATAAGACAATCTTCTAATTTTATTGGAGTTATTTTAGGTATATTGTGAATTTTGAAGATTATAAAAAAAGTTTAGAAGATGCTGTAAAAGGCTATGGTTTTGAATTTTCAAAGAATGTTAATGAATTTGTAAAAGAGTTTAAAAGTAAAGATGATGGCTATAAAGCATTGAGAAATCCATTTGAAAGAGAGCTCAAGATATTGCGTTCTTTTGTAATTGAGAAATATAAAAATAGTGATTTGTCGCAAGGAGATGCGAGAGATGAAAATATATTGTTGGAAGATGAATATTTTGCTGATAAATCGAATAAAATTTCTCCTGAGTTTAATAAATTTATAAATAATCTTTCTAAAGATTTTGAGTACCAAGAGCTTGCTGATATTGCAAGACCAAAATTTGCCAATTTGAGAAGTAAAATTCTCGATTATAAAAATAATAGAAATGTTTTTACGAAAGCTGGTGCTAATAATACAATTTATGCACTAAATATAGATATAAATAAAAATTTGGATTTTAAAAATGTTTCTATAAAAGAGATCTTGAAATCCGTTCAAATGTTGTTAGTTCAAAGAATTGCTTCGAATAAAAAATTAGATGGCGTTGGTGCAATAGGTGGTTTGGCTGAGTATTATAAAGGAAATTTGAATAAATTTGATGGTGAGAGGGATGATTTGTTATCAAAATATGATAATTTAAAAATCGATGAAAATGGTGATTTGAGGATAATAAATAATAGATATGAGGTAGCGAAAAATGCAGCTCGTCGTGAGATGAAGGAAGAAATAGGTGAGGATCTCGATGCTGAGTTATATGAATGCTTATCGGAGACTATGTCTTCAGCAGAGAATGTAGATGTAGCGATTGGATTGAACGAATTGCCAGTGATTGATCAAATTCTATTTTTGACTAGAAAGGATATTGATTTCTTTAGAGATGCTTTCATTGCTGATCCTGTTTGTTTTTTGACTAAAATATCGCAAGATTCATTTAATGAATTTAAAAATTTATATTTTGAAGATATTAAGAAAATTGAACAGAATGGAAAGAAAAAAGAGATAAAGAATTTGCTTTTTGATTCCCTGTTTGATAATTTGAAAAAATTTGGAGTTAAGAAAGATGGCAGGTTAATCAATACTGATTCTGAGTACCTGAATGGTAAAGTATATAAATATGCTCATGAGTATGCAGTGAATTTGAAATTGCTTGGAGAGATTGCTTTTGAAATTTTTTCAGAAGATTTAGAAATGCGGAAAAATTTTATTGTGGAGGTCATGGGGATTGTTCAAAGGGAGATTTGCGATGAATTGAAAGATAATTATTACAAAACTGATTTGAAAAAATGCGCGGAGATTATGTTTCCTTTGAGTAAAAATCCAGAGCAAGATATAGAAAGAACATGTGGTTTTCCTGAAGGAACCATTGAAGAAATATCCTTATTGATTGATAAAATTGCTCGTCCTTCAAGTAGTTTTAGTATTTATAATCACGAATCGAATAGAAATAGATATTAATTAACATAGTCTATTGTTCAATTCTTTATTTTCACTTAAAATAGCGTAACTTTTACTAAAAAATTGTTATGTCTATAGAATATAAAAATAATATTTCGCCAAATCCAAATTTTAGTTTGGAGGAGGATAAGGTTTTGAAATTCTGGGAGAAAGAGGGGATTTTTGAAAAGTCTTTGAATTTAAATCCAGAGAATAATCAATTTGTTTTTTACGACGGTCCGCCATTTGCAAATGGACTGCCTCATTATGGTCATCTTTTAACGAGTTGTGTGAAGGACACTGTTGGTCGTTTTCAAACTATGTGTGGAAAAAATGTAGCTCGTAAATTTGGATGGGATTGTCACGGTCTTCCAGCTGAAATGGCCGCGGAGAAAGAGTTGAATGTTTCTGGAAGAAAGGCAATTGAGGAGTTTGGAATTGCAAAATTTAATGATCATTGTAAAAATGATGTGATGAAATACTCAGGAGAATGGAGAAAGTATATCGATCGAATAGGTCGCTGGGTTGACATGGATAATGCTTACAAGACGATGGATGTTGATTTTATGGAATCGATTTTTTGGGCATTTAAAAATTTATACGATAAAGGTTTGGTTTATGAGGAGATGCGCGTAATGCCTTATAGCTGGGCTTGTCAAACACCTCTTTCCAATTTTGAAACTCGCTTAGATAATTCATATCGTCAAAAAGAGAGTAAATCTGTTATTGTTAAATTTTTATTGCATTTTGCGCCTGATTCAATAAAAAATTTATGTAAGGAGGCATATTTATTGGTTTGGACGACAACTCCTTGGACTCTTCCTTCGAATTTAGCAATTGCTATAAATAAGGATCTTGATTATGAGTATGTGATTAAAGATGATATCGCATATATTTCTTTAAATTTAAGAAATTATTTGAAAGATTTAGGCGTTGTGCAAAATTCTGAAGAAGCTAAAAATAAGGAGCTTTTGACTTTAAAAGGAATGGAATTGATTGGAATTTTTTACCAACCGCTATTTGATTTTTTTATAAAAAAAGCTAGCAAGAATTCTTTTCAAATCTTTCATGGTGATTTTGTTACTGCTGGTGATGGAACTGGTGTTGTTCATATAGCCCCTGGTTTTGGCGAGGATGACTTTGAGCTTTGTAAAAAAAATGAAGTTGGTCTGAAGATTTTTTCTGAAGACAAAAAGAGTTATCGAATAACTGCTGCAGTTCCCGTTGATGATAGTGGGAGATTTACTTCTGATGTTTATGATTTTCAAGAAATGCATGTTTTTGATGCAAATGATGAAGTGATTAAAGCTTTAAAGATAAAGGGAAATTGGGTGAAAACCGATCAATATCTTCATCAATACCCTCATTGCTGGAGGACAGATACTCCGATTATTTATAAAGCTATGCCATCATTTTATATAAAGGTTGCTCAAGCTCGTGATCGTTTATGTGAGTTGAATCAAGAAATCAATTGGATTCCTGAGAATGTGAAGGATGGAATATTTGGGAATTGGTTGAAAGAAGCGCGCGATTGGTCAATTTCTAGAAATAGATTTTTTGGAACTCCAATTCCAGTTTGGAAATCTACAGATCCTCAATATCCATGCATAAAAGTTTTTGGGTCGATTAAGGAATTAGAGGAATTTTTTGGCCCTCATTATGAAAAAGTTCACAATAAAAAATTAAAAATTACAGATTTACATAGACAATTTATTGATGAGTTAACTGCGCCAAATCCAAATGATCCAACAAAAGAATCTATGTTGGTGAGAATTCCCGATGTGTTTGATTGTTGGTTTGAATCTGGATCTATGAGTTTTGCCGAAGTTCATTATCCATTTAACCAAGATTCTATTGAATTTGGTGAGAAGCCAGTAATAAGTTACGAAGATGCTGGGTTTTCTGCGATTAAGTTTCCTCCAAAGCGTCTTCCAGCAGATTTTATTGTTGAATATACTGCTCAGACTCGTGGTTGGTTCTATACTTTAATGGTTTTGAGTACTTTAATTTTTGACAAAATTCCGTTTAAAAATTGTATTTGTCATGGTGTAATTTTGGATGAAAGAGGGCAAAAACTTTCCAAACGCTTGCAGAATTATATCGATCCAATTGAGGCGATGAATGAATATGGCGCTGATGCTCTTCGTTATGTGATGCTTTCATCAAATGTTATGAATGGCGGAGAGTTGCTGATCGACAAAGATGGAAAAATGCTTCAGGAAGCGATTAAGGAAATTCACAAGCCGATTTGGAGTGCTTTGAATTTTTTCATTTTATATGCGAAAGAGGATAAACCTAATTTAAAGGTTTGTGAGTTGAGTGATTTGAAAGAATTGATGATGAAGCGCGCCAGTGATTATTATGAAGGAGTAGAGAGTGATTGTTTTATAGTTGGTCGTGCACATGAATTACACTATAGAATTTTTGAAGCTCTGAATTCATATCGTGTAGCAGATGCTTATAAAGAAGTGCGTGATTTTATTGATGATTTAAATAATTGTTATATTAGATATAATCGTGATCGATTCTGGGGGAGTGAGATGGGCGTTTCAAAATCTAATGCGTATGATTCTTTGTATACTGCTTTATATTATTTATCCACAAGTATTGCTCCGTTATTACCATTTTTAGCTGAGATTCTATTCCAAACGATTCAAAATAACAAGGAAAAATCAGTTCATTTACAGAAATATAAAATAAGTGATTTATATGATTTGTATAAATCATATTTCAATCGTCTTATCGAGAGTAAACTTTTTGTTGAACGCTCAGATGGTGATAATTACAAAGATAATGTTAATTATTTTAATGCATTGAAAGCAATAGACCATGCTGTTGGGAGTTTGCGTGATGATAAATTACAAATTCGTCGTAGACAACCACTAAAAAAAATTACAATTTTTACAAATCATTGGCTTAAAATGTGTTCTCTAAAACATCCGGATTATCAATTTTATATGCAAAATTCTAAACGTTTAATGAAAGCACAATATGGATACATTGAGAAGATAACAAATTCTAAAAAAGTTTTGATAGACTATTTAAGTGAAGATAAGATTGCTGAGTATGTTGAATATTTTACTCGCAATTTAAAATTAAATACTCGTGCGCTCGGCAAGAAGTATGGTGCAAAATTACGCGATATGCAAACTGCTTTGAATAAAAAAGAGTTTAAATTGTTGAATGATGGTTGTATTGAAATTGCAGGATTAAAATTAGAAAAAGATGAGTTTTTTTGGGATGTTCAAATTCAGGAGAAATATCAAAATAGGGCTGCTGTCGCAATGAGTGAAGGAAATCATTTTTTAATTGTATTATTGGATGATGAGTTGGATGAAGAATTAGTGTTTGAGGGAATGGTTCGTGATGTGATACGTGCAATTCAGGATGCTCGTAAAAAACATTTGCATATTTCGGATAGAATCGAGTTACATTTATTTAGTGATGAGGAAAAAGTTATTGATGCATGCAGAAGATATAAATCTGAAATAGTTTCTGAGACTTTAGTAAAATCAGAGAATGATTTGTACATCTATGATGCTTTTGAAGATTTCTATTGTGATGGTGTTAGGTTTTTAGAGGATAAATTGGTCAATAATGAAATGGTAATTTTTGGTTATCAAGTTGAGGATGCAAAAGCAAGAAAAGATTATGATTTAAAATTGAGTTACAGAGTGATTTAGTTTGCATTTAAATATATTTCTGTAACTCGATTGCAGATTTTTATTTAAAAATTATTTGGAAGTTATGCGTTAGGTAATCAAAATTGTTAATGCTGCGGTAGATTAGTTTATGCGCAGATAAAAAAAGATTGATTGAGATTTTTTGTATTATAGATAGACCATATTTTAAAATATATTTGCTATATGCAACTGTCTAGATATATTTGGTATATTTCATGTTCCAAATGTGAGATTGATCTATTTTGACTAAAAATCCAGCCATGGAATATTTTTTTGATTTTAGAATTTTCAATCTCATATTGTTCTTGTTCATCAGGATTTTGATTGTTTTTCACATTATTTTTAATTCTGCGTTTTTGTGGAATAATTTCATTTACTAAAATCATTGCGCTATTTTCATCACTATTTTTTGGTGATTTCCAACATGATTCTAGCGTTATTTCAAGATTTTTATATTTAAATATTTTATTTTTTTCGATTATTGGATAAGGTTTTATCGAATTTTCAAGTGTTTTATCAATTATTATTATTTGAGTTTTCTCTGTGTAGTTTTTTGGATCAAGATCATTCTCTATTGATATCAAATTATGAGTTTGATTTAGATAAAACATTAAGAAGAAAGATATTGTATAGAGTATTAGTTTCATATTTATTTTTTTAACAGTGAAACTAATTTTTCTAAATTAAGTGAAGATTGCGTGTAAATGATCTCATCTCCTTCTTTCAAGTATTCGGCGCTATTACCCATAGAAAGTTGTAGGTATTTTTCACCTATAAATCCAGTTGTTGCAACAGAGATTGAGGTATCATCTGGTATTTGATATTTCTCTAAAACAGAAAATTGCACTGATATTTTATATGATTTTGGGTCAATAGAATATTTATTTAGGGTTCCTACTGATATTCCTCCAATTTTTACATTACTTCCAATGTTTAATCCATCAATGTCATTGAAAACAGCGTGATAGTAGTTGTATTTCTCATATTTTGAGGGTCTAAAAGAAAAATACTGATTTGAAAAGTAATATACTAAGCAAAATACAAATATAAGAGTTATTGTTCCTATAAAAGTTTCAAATGTTTTTCCAATATTCATATTAGATATTTAGCCATGAATGATAGAATTTCGATTTTTCTGAGTTTCTTTTGTTTAAGATGTGATTTGTTGGATAGTAGCAACCTTCTATTCCTGTGAGATTCGGCTGATGTGGTTTGACAAATGATGGTTTTTCGTTATTTAATGTATTTACAGTATTAATATTGTTAATGCTATATCTGAGCCAACCGGCCCATAGAGGTGGAATAGAGCTTATTTTTATAGGAGGCAAGTGGCTAATTTTTCTTGGCTTGAAAAATTGAACGTATCTAATTTGTCTGCCGAAAGCATCTTTAGTTTTTAATAGATAGTAAGAATTTCCATAATAGTCTTGCCCTACAAGTTGGGCTTTATTAAAGAATAGGAATAACTTTTCTAGTATTTTCATTTCTATAAAAAAATTATGAATGTACTCAGATTTTTGTGTATTGTAGCAAATTTTTAAATGAAATCAATGCAGTGTTAAATTTCGTATAATTTTAATAAAAAATCTATTTTTGATTAACCTATTCTAAACAAACCACCAATATACTTCTACTAAAATATTTTTTAGGTTTTTCATGCCAACAACATCTCGTTACATCTTAGAATTAACAGGAACTCCTTCTGTTTCTTCAACTAATAATTCTGTAGTAAATATTCCAGGAATTGCTGGAGCTGGAAGTAATGTTGCAATTGATTTAGATACTTTGGGTACTA
>JBIKUW010000092.1:0-5397 GCA_044347385.1 Rickettsiales bacterium | reverse complement strand
TCATCAGGACATTCCTAATGACTCAAAGGATCCCACGTGCTAAAGCACTGGGATGACAATTTAAAAAACACTGAAATGACAAGTTAAAAACTGACTTAATAACAATATAAAGAAAAAATACAGTAAAATGTATAAGAATGATTCCGTAAATAGAAAATAATTGTCTATACTCTAAAAAATAAGTTGCATATAAAATTATTATGCATTGAAATAAGATTATCGATGAAAGAAAATCTTAAAAAAAAGAGTTTTGTTATTAGAGCAATTAATTATATAATAAATTTATTAAGATGAGTGAAGAAAGATGATTTATGGAAAAAAAGATTACTAATGAAGAAGTAGGATACAATATTGATGAACATAAAACAACATTAATAGAATCAGTAGAAAATATTAAAATTCCTCCTATGGAAAAAAGCTATGACTACCGTTTGTTAAAAATAGATTTTCTTCTGAAGATGCATCAAATGTTTTCTATAATCAAAAATCTTTTCTTTCATTTAAAATGTTTTGCGAGAGAGAATTATTTAAAGTTTAAAGATCTAATATATATCTCTGGTGTAACGAAAAGAGATTTTAATTTTTCGCATCATGATATGAGGCGCGACAGAATTGTAGCATATAAGCGAAGAGAAAATCCGGATGCTGAAACAGAAGAAAGATTTTCTAGTTTTTATGATGAAGATAATGAATCAATAACAATTAACAATAGAAAAAAATCTATTTACGATAAAATTTTTCAAACATCTCGTATAGTTATAACAGATTTATTAGTTGATAAAGGGATTAATAATAAAGATTATATCAATTTGAAAACAGAGCGTTATGAACGTACAGAAAGGATAAAAGGTTGGATCATAGTATTTATAGGTGGCGTTATAGGTGCACTATGCGTATGCTTTGGGTGGATGGCAACGATTCTTTTAAAAGCTTGGGAAAGGCATGATATCAATTATTTGTTAGATGAAGCAAATTATATAAGCTACGTTATGACAACGCTCTTTATTATTGGAATGCTGATTTTATTTTACATAAAGAATAGATTTTTGGATAAAACTGGTATTATTGCAGATATAGATCAAATTACAGGAGTGAAAAATGATCCATCAGCATGTTGGAAACTAATTGATAGCGATAAATTCAAAGAATCGTTTCTGGTTTTTTTGAAAAAGATTTTAGATGATAATCAGTGCACAAGAATTATTTTACTTGATAGAGATTATAAAAAAATTTTGGAGAGAATTAAGTTTTTAGAAAAAGAACTGAATGAAGGAAAAAAAAATGACAATATTATGGAGGAAGAGTATGATGTAGTTACTTATAAAGAAACACTAGCAGATGATATTACTAAAAATGCACTTTATATAGATAAAAGGGACGAGATACAGAATAGGATTTTGAGCGTTCTTAAAAATTTTTCTAATTTTTTTACTTGCAATAATAACAGCTCTAATGAAAATGAAGGATCGAGGTTGACTGTTGAATTAACGATTACAACTGATCAAATTCATAAAATTTTTGAAATATTAATGGATTATAAAAATTATGTTTTTGTTAGAGAAAATAATGGAAAAGAAGAAAGATATGACGTGTCGTTTCTTTTAAAAACTTTGTTAAAAGATCTCTCGCATCCTAACGCGAATCCTAGTAACGAAATTATTTTAGATGATCATATAAATGGGTTTGAAATGCAGGCGTAAGCAGCATTATTGTTATATAGCATGTAGAGGTAAATTGTTTACACCAGACTATGGAGTAGTTGTCATTCCAGAATTAAGTCATTATCATTTCAGGCGCGAGCTTGTCAGCGCCGTGAAATCCTTTTAGGCTTGAGAAATGTTCGTGAATGTCATCCCAGTTCACAGATTTATTTGATGTAGAAGTTATATATTGTCACCACAGTTGAACAAAGTGAAACGTGGGATCCTTACATTCATTTTCCGATACATTAACATTACTAATGATTGACAAGATCCTACGCTCCTAACAGGTATGGAACTAGGATGACATATAAAACTGTTATCATTCTAGTGTTTTTTAAATCACTAAACATGCTTCCGCAACGCAAATAGTAGATATAAAATCAAAATATATAATTATATTAAGGTGAAATATGAGTGCTGGTAGTGGAATTGCTCCAAATGCTGCAACACTTGCGTTAGTTGATGAAATGAGAAAGACCAGTTGTTGCAAACAGATTAATAATGATTCATCTAATGCTTCGGTAAAGAGAGTTCTATGCTCAATTAGCTGGTGTCCTGATAAAGGTACTCCTGCTAAAGTAAAAATGACATTTGCTTCTACAAAAACTGCTTTTGAAACAAAAATTAATGTTGGAAAGAAATTTCAAGCAAATGATATTTCAGATATTAGTGATATGAAAATCGATGAAATTACCATATCAGTATCTGGTAATTTAGTAGCATACTTAGAAAATGCAGATGGTCCAAGGTTTGCAGTAGCTGATATATGGATATATAAAAATCCTGATGGTGCACAATATGGAGAAATAGGTTGTTTTGCAGGCTTTAAGGTACAAGGGACAGAAGTTATTCCAGATGATTATACGATCAAAAGCGGAAATGATGCAAAATACCAAACTAAAAATCTTGCAGTGTAAAGAGCTTGACATAAAATAGCAAAATATTAAAATGCATCATTAAAAATGATAATAAATCGTGAGTTTAGAAGAAATAATAATGAGACAGGCGATTGAGATCGCTAAAACCCAGATTGGAAAAACTTGGCCAAATCCTACTGTTGGCTGTGTAATTACCGATAAAAATAACAATATCCTTTCTCAAGGAGTTACAGCTAAATATGGAAGGCCACATGCAGAGAAAATAGCTCTTAGGAATTTAAAAAATCCTGATCTAGCTCATAATCTTTATGTAACCCTAGAACCTTGTTGTTATACGTCTCAGTTAAATGAGGAGACCTGCGTTGATTCTATTTTAAAATCAAACATCAAGAATATTTTTATTGGCGCAAAGGATCCAAATCCTAATATTTGTGGAAATGGAATAAATCAGTTGAAAGCCGCTGGTCTAAATGTTCAAACTGGATTTTGTTCAAATGAAATTCTTAAGTTAAACTTTGGATTTTTTTCAAAGCATCTACGCAAAAAAGCTCAAATGTCAGTCAAAATTGCAACAAGTTTAGATGGGAAAATAGCTCTTCATAATGGAAAAAGCAAATGGTTGACATGTGAGAAATCTAGGCAGTTTGTTCAGCATATAAGATCTCAAAACGATGCGATACTCAGCACCAATTCAACAATTATTGCTGATAATCCAATGCTTACGGTTAGAATTGAAAATGACAACATTCAACCTGTTAGAATAGCAATTGATAAAAATTTATCTTTGTTTAAAAACCATGAAAATACAAAATCTTTAAGATTCTTTGAAAACAGCGATTACAAAAACCTAAATTGCAAAAATATTGTTGTTGTGCATGATGTTGAAAACATAGATAAAAATTTATACGATGATTTTGATCATGTAGACTTTTTTTATGTAGAAAACTTTTCTCTAGATAATATTTTTAGAAAATTAACTGAAAATTTCGGATTTAATAATATTTTAATTGAATGCGGGGGGAAATTTTTTACTTCCATGTTGAAAGAAAATTTGATAGATAAACTATATTGGTTTCATTCAAATAAAATAATAGGAAATGATGGTATAGCTGCTGTCGACTCTCTAAATTATAAAGATTTTGATGAGAAGATGGAAAAATTTAAAGTTGAAGAAGTGCAGCAGTTTGGCGATGACGTTCTAACAACTTTTGTGAAGAAGTATTGTTAGATGCTATCAATTTCATAATCACTACAAATATCAACCAAATGCCTCGATACCAGTAAAAGATCCCTTCCTAACCATTTCATGATGCGCAGAATAATCTTTAAAAGCAAATTCAACATCTTTAGCCATATCATACAAAAGTTCTTCCATTTTATCTTTAGCATCCGCCAAGGCGTTAATAAAAATCTCCTTCCTTACACTCACATCACACACACTTTTTTTTTCTGCACTTTCAATAGACTGACATAAAATTTCAATAATGCCCTCAACTTTATCAACTTTTGTTTCTTCCAAATATTTTATATTTGCTTCCACAACCATTTTGAATTGCTCATCATGCAACTTTTCCTTTGATCTTAAATAATATTCTGTTCCACCGATACATTTATTTAAAGCATTTACAAGACCTTCTTTCAAAGTATCAGATTCTGGAATATTTTCCGCTTCCTTTTTTAATAATTTATTTTCCATATATTTCCTTCATAACTGTTGTGAGACGATAATAATTTCTTTATCACAAAAAACAATATTTTAAACAAAAATATTTTTATAAAAAATGAATTAAAAATTGTAAAATTAATTATTTTATGTAAGAAAAATGAATTATATTTTATAAATACAACTTTTAATTGTATAAAATTCAGGAAATATGGGATTTTTTGTAATTACAAATTTTAATATTATTAACAATTTATTTGAGATATTAAATTATCGTTATAGCCCTTTCAAAATACATTCCTGATGATTGACGAGATCATAAATTTAATAACAAGTATTAAACTAGGATGACAAAACATTCAACCTGTCATTCCAGACTACGGAGTAGGCGTGGAATCCTTTTAGTCTTTAGAAATGTTCGTGAATGTCATCCCAGTGCTTTAGCACATGGGATTCCCTCAGTCTTTTTTAAAAGAATAATTATTGTCATTCCAGACAGATAATTTATTATCTAAGGTGGAAACGAACAAGTCCCTTAAATGCGACGATATTGTGAGTTAGACTAGTGAATGAAATGAACGCTAAAAAGCTTGCGTCAAATGAGAGAGCAAAATTAGTGGTTGCGATCATTTGAGAGATTCCATCTCTCAAACCCTTCAGGCAATACAAAAGCCCACTCCAAGGAACTGATTACTATTCAACAACTAAAGTTGTTGGTAATCCCTTGTGTAAGTCCACTGGACTTCCTCATCCATTATACGAGTTACTCGGGAAAGAATTGCTCCAGAGAAATCCTTAGGATGACATTTATGGTTTTTCAAAAAAATAAAGAATTGTCATTCCAGTGTGGTACACACGTGGGATCCATTGAGTCATTAGAAATGTTCTGATGAGATCCATACGCCACTAACAGGTACGTGGCTAGGATGATAATTCATTCCTCAAAACTCACCAAACATGTTTCCGCAACAAAAACAATTATTATAAATTATATATATAAAATTAATTAGGTGCGATATGGAAAATAATAATCAAATGACTTTTGAGCAAGCTGAAGAAAAGGTAAGAAATGAAGGTTACTGTGATAATTCATCACAATATATATTAAATGATGTACAATTAGATTTGTATGCATTATATAAGCAAGCAACTG
>JBIKUW010000105.1:0-4534 GCA_044347385.1 Rickettsiales bacterium | reverse complement strand
TGTGTATAACAAAATAAAGATTGCAAGAGATTATTGCATAAATGAGGGCAAACCTGTATTACTTGAAATGAAAACTTATAGATATAAAGGACACTCAATGTCCGATCCAGCAAAATACAGGAACAAAGAAGAATTAGATTCCTATAAAGAGCAAGATCCTATATTAAGACTAAAAAAGCATATAATAGAAAATAAAATTGCTACAGAAGAAGAGTGCGACAAAATAAGTAGCGGTATAAGCAAAAAAATAAGAGCTGTAGCTGAGGAATCAATAGCTCCAGAAACAAAACAACCTGATAGCAGTGAACTATACACAGATGTCTACTCAGAATAATCAACCAAACCATATAATTGATATAAAAAATCTTTCTTTAACCATACATGGTAAGAAGATTTTTTCCAATGTAAATTTTAACGTCAATCAAAAAGACTTAATAAACATACTAGGCCCTAACGGCTCTGGAAAAACTACATTGATAAAAACAATAATGGGATTTCAAAAAATTGATCAGGGTTCGATAAAACATTTTGGCGAGAAATTATACGGATATGTTCCACAATATTTCACTACCACGCCATACATAAAAATCACAGCTTTTGAATTTTTAAAACTATCTAGTATAACAAATCTAACCATCGATGAAGCTATACAAATTACCCAAATAGACAATCTATTACAAAAAGACCTTGGGAAATTGTCTGGTGGAGAATTAAGAAAAATACTAATAGCAAAAGCCCTACTACACTCCAAGGAGGTTTTGTTTCTTGATGAGCCAACATGTTGGCTTGATAAAGAATCACAGCAAAAATTTTATAATCTAATAAAAGAGCTAAATAAGAATTTCACATTTGCAATCACACTAATATCTCACGATCCATTTTTAAAAAGAGATTTCTTTTCAAAAATTGTAAAAATGGAATGCTGAATTCCACGCAAACAATTATAATTACGCCACAAAATAATCAAATGAACTTCTCCTTCAGATGTTTAACAAATATATCAACATTATTCATTGTTTCGTCAATCATTGCAGATGTTGAGTAATCAATATTTGAGATATCAATATTATTTAGAAATTTCTTTATAATATTTTTATCATATTCTGCATTTAAAACTCTTTTGGAGTATTGATCAAACATCATAGCGCCTCCCAATATAGAAATAGTATCCAAACCAGGTCTACACAATTTACCAAAACCCCAGTTACGATTTTGCAAAATATGCCAAGGCTGAACATCAACATCATTTCCAAAATAATTTTTAACACCACTCATCCAAATTTCTTCAATATCAGAACCTATAATTTGCCCATTTATCAAATCACGCTCAATAATATATTGAATCATATTAAAAAACATCTGTGATACTTCATTATGATTTTCCATATTTATATCATTTGACTGTTTATTAAAAATCCAATATAAATTCACGCTATCAGAAATTTTACTTTTACACCTAACTACTCTCTTTACTAAATCACTAAAATTACCTATATAGCATTTGGATTTCAAAAGATAAAAACTAAAAAAGTAACTTATTGTATTTATCAATAATGTCGAGTTATAACTTTCAAATAAACTACTTTTATCACAAAACCTATTGTCAAGAATTTTTCTACTACTCAACATCAATTCATTAATTATGTTTTGTTGAAAATCCACATCAGACTTTCCAAAAATCAAAGAATTACGCAAAAAATTGCCGTCCACAATATCATAATTTGAGTTACATTCATTATCTAAATCAAAACTACATTTCACATTGTGAAAAATGTCTTTATATTGCTCATCCTTTATCAAAAAAGAGTCTAGCTTGGAAATTTTGATATTTTTTGAGTTCTCACATGCAAACTTGTATTCCTTCTTCACCAAACCAGCTGCTTTATGAAAAACTTTTTCTAAAAACTCACAAGAAATTCTTGGATGATTAAAGGAAACCAGAGCATCATAGTAATTTTTATTTTTTAAAACTCCGCTCACTATTTCGCAATAATTCCTGTATTTCTGAATATAATTATCAAACTCATAAACAGGAAATTTCTTTTTTGACATTCCATTATTCCAGGCAATAAATAATGCTATACGGCTTTTTTCTATATCATTAGACAAACTATTTGGGACCAGTTGCAATACTCTTAACTGCCTTCTGAAGTGTATATTTTTTTCAGAAATCGGATCAAAATTTTTCCTATTTTCTTGCTGGCGTATTTGATTATTTTCAAAATATTTTATTTTACTAAAATCTGTGATATTTTTTAAATTAATAAGATGCTCAATATAAATATCATTTATACTATTTAAATTCTTTTCATTACTTGAGATCTGCTTCAATATACTGTCATTAATAATATTATAAGATCGCTGAAAACCAATAATACTATTGAATAAGTTTAAATTAGTCATTTTTATGGAAAATATTTATCGTTATTAATTTTATTCTAGCAACTTTGCCAATATTAACAATTGTTTTTATTGTTTAGGATTTAAAGAATACAAACCAAAAACTAAATAGAATAAAAAAGCCGACGCTAAGTATTGCAACACTTTCACTAAAAATAAAATACCTAGAATTATAAAACATCCAAAACAAACTAAAAATTCCGCTCATCAATATTGTTCGAAAAAAAATTTTCACAAATCTTTTTATAAATTTTATAATTGAAAATTTCTTGCCGCCATTCATAAAAAATTTCTCTATTAAATCTCTTGTTAACTCAAAATCTTTGCCATCTTCTTTGTTTTGAATAATCAGTTTCATATAATTATTTAACCCAACATGAAACCTCCTATTTATGTTTGTTCTGTTACTCTTACTCAAATCAGAAAATTTCTTTAGCACAACTTCAAAATTATCTTTCTTAGACTTAGACTGAAAAATTAAATACAAATCATTGATACTATTTGATCCTCCATGGATATCATTCTTAAAATTACTCTCAAAAATATATTTATAAAATAAAAGCTGAAACCAATAAAAATTATCTTCTGTCACTTTATTAATCATCGAGACACTAGTGATAGTTTTGTAGTCAACAATAACCTTTTTCACTCCATTTGGTGAAATAATTGCATCAATAATTGCTTCTAATCGAAAAATATAACAATCCTTCATAATAAAATGACAAGCACTTTGCTCGCTATGAACAAATGAAGATTTCATAATAAATTTCTGATAAACACTACTTTCATAAAATTTACGAATCATGGATAGTAAAAGTTTTTTTGAATTATCTTTTAAATTAAAATTACCAATCAATTTATCCAATTCAAAAATAGAATTCCTCTTTGCAATAGAAATAAACTTCTCTCTATCTTGCTCTAGAACTTTATGATACGCGCTCCCAAAAACACGACAGTCGTCTATACTTAGATCTCTTTCCTGTTTAGCAATTTTGAAAAAACTCTTTTCACGTTGCAAAAACTTCTTTAGATCTTGAAAGTTAATTGTATGTAAATTTTTAGACATCAGAATTTATTCCATATCTCTTTAAAAATAATCCATAAAATATGCTGCCATATAATAAAAAGCCATTCACTTGATGAAATACTGCTAAATACTTAATTCCATAAAATTCGGAATTGAGAAAAATTACTGATATACCAAGCCCAACTTGCAAAATCAATAAAAATAGAACTATTTTCACAAGAACTTTATATTCTTTAAGTGTTGAAAACAATAACGCCACTATTCCAAAAAATAAAATAAATGCAAATAATTTATGTGCCCAAAACAATGGTAATGATTCCTGATACTTCACAACATCAAGAAATTTGAAACTACATATCTGATCTAAATTTTGATAACACATACTCAATATGTGCAAACCAGCAACTACTCCACCAAAAAAAAACTGAAATGGCAATAAAATAAAAGTCATAATAAACAAAAAAATATGATTTGCTCTATCTATATTTTTCTCAATCTCAGCAGAATATTTAACTTTTAATCCTTGCCAGAAAATTAGAGAAAAAATCAGCAATGCAAAACATAAATGCGATGCAAGCCAAATTTCGTTTACACTTGTCCTTTGCGTTAAACCACTCTTCACCATATACCAACCAACAAGTCCTTGAAGACCAATAAGAGAAAATATTCCAAACAATCTTAAAAAGAATCTTCTATCAATTAACTTCTTATAAAAGAAATATAATAAAGGAACAACACAAACAAAAAAAATTATTCTTGCAAATAATCTATGAAAATACTCAACATAAAAAATTGATTTAAATCCACTCAATGTCATATCTTTATTTTCAATATGAAATTCTGGAATCTGTTGATATTTTTTAAACTCTTCCATCCATTGATTTTCATTTAATGGCAAAATTGCACCTGTAATTGGCTTCCACTCTGTAATTGACAATCCAGATTTTGTAACGCGCGTCACCCCTCCAATTCCAACCATCAATAAAACGCAAAAGCAACAACAGAAAAGCCATGTTGAAATCAGAGACTTATTTTGATACGAAACATTCATTTATCCAGACCTCTATATACAAAATATTACTACAATATAATTATAATTAGACAAAA
>JBIKUW010000090.1:0-5475 GCA_044347385.1 Rickettsiales bacterium | reverse complement strand
TAAAAGCAAATATTAACTTATTTTCTAAAAAGAACATCGTCACGACCAGGGCCATTTGACACTATCTCAACTCTTATATTCAAAAAATTCTCGATAAATTCAACATACTTCTTAGCATTATCTGGCAAATCATCATATTCTTTAACATCAATCACAGACTCACCAATCCAACCATCCATCTCTTCATATATAGGAACAATTTCTTGATTAGTGATAGAAGGCATAAAATCACAACTTTTGCCATCAATCTCATATCCAACACAAACTTTAATCTTTTGAAAACTATCTAAAACATCAAGTTTTGTTAAAACAATTGAACTCACGCTATTTAACATTGCATAATGGCGAACCATAAATAAATCAAGCCACCCACAACGCCTTGTTCTACCAGTTACAGTACCAAATTCTTTCCCAACACTAAGCATTTTTGACTTTGATTCATCATCAGTATAATCTTCGGTAACAAATACACCATTTCCAACGCGTGTAGAATATGCTTTCGTAATACCATAAATCTTACCAATTTCATGAAAAGCAACTGGAGATCCTAAAGCAACTTGAGCAACAAATGTAGAACTAGAAGTAACAAATGGATAAGTGCCATGCATTACGTCTAAACCACAACCTTGAGCGCCTTCAAACATGATTCTCTCATTCTGAGAAATAGCGCTTTGAAAAAAACCACCACTATTTACAATATAGTCTTTCAAAATTCCACGAAATTCCGATACTTCACGCAACATATCTTCAATATCATAGCTACTATCTTCACCGGACAATTTTATTAAGGCATTATACTCACTCAACATATTCAATAGGTAAGAATTTAATTCCTTCTCATTGAAAAGATCGCAAACTCGCAATCCCACCCTACTCACTCTTTGCGAATAGCAAACACCAATACCTCTTCCAGTAGTACCAATAGCTTCTGAGCGCAACTTTTCATTCAAAACATCAAGTTTCCTATGAACTCCAAAAATTATAGATGCATTATCTGAAATAAAAAGCTTTTCTGATATATTTATGTTTTTTTTCTTCAGAGTATCAATCTCCTCTTGTAATTTATATGGGTTAATCACAACACCTGAACCAAGTATCACCTTCTTTCCATGAAAAACACCAGATGGTATGAGACTAAGCTTGTGAACAACGCCATCAATTACTATCGTATGACCAGCATTATCGCCACCTTGAAATCTAGCAACAATATCAAAATCTTTCGCCAATAAATCAACTACCTTCCCCTTCCCTTCATCACCAAATTGAAGACCAACTACAACAGCATTATTATTATTAATTGAATAATTTTTAAAAATCATAAAATCTCATATAATTCACCAAAGTCTATCATCAAATTTTAATATGTCAATATATTTTTCATAAAAATTAACAAAAGCTATCTATAATCTCTTCTGAATTATGATATGCAACTTTAATTGAGTTAACAGATTCATCAAATAACTTTTTCTCTTCATCTTCTAAATCCAATTCAATAACTCTACTAACACCTGACTTATCTAACAACACCGGCGTACCAACGAATAAATCACTCACTCCATATTGCCCTGTTAAAAGAGTTGAGCAAGGCAAAATCCTAGATTTATTATTTAATACACAATCAGCCATCAAAACTGCCGATGTAGCTGGACCATAAAATGCTGATCCATTACCTAAGAGTTTCACTATCTCAGCACCACCATTTTTTACATTTTTAATAATATCATCTGCTTGACGCGACGTTACAGTACCATCTTTGATGAAATGTGTAAAAGGTATACCTGAAATTGTAGTATAACGTAACAATGGAACCATAAAATCATTGTGTGCACCAACAACCATTGGACTAATTATGTCTGGATTAACATTCAAAAGCTGTGAAATTTGATATTTAAGACGCGCAGAATCTAAAACACCAGCCATGCCAACAACTTTACTCTTGTCAAAACCTAACATCTTAAACGCTGACAAAACCATTATATCAAGAGGATTTGTAATTATAATGACAAAAGCATTCTGTGCATACGCCTTGATATTGTCTGTTACATCTTTTATTATTGAAATATTTTTTTCAAGTAAATCCTCCCTTGTCATACCAGGTTTTCTAGGAAAACCTGCAGGAACAATAACTACATCTGAATCTTTAATATAACTATAGTCGTTCGTACCATAAACCTTTGTACTCTTGCCAAAAACAGTCATTGATTGAGAGATATCAAGAATTCTACCGCTCACAACATCGGATGAAATATCACAACCTATAATCTCATCACAAATACCAGTATAAATTAGATTATTAACAATAGAACTTCCTATATTACCAGCAGCACCAATTACAGAAACTTTACGCACCATCTTACACACCTATTAAAATACTTACAAATTTTACATTATCTAATGTTTATTATTTTCAAAATCACGAACAAATTCATTTAAAAGTTTTATACCAAAAGCTGTAGAGCCACGCAGCTCAGAACCAGAATTTGCTGAATAGCTATCAACATTAGCAATATCTAAGTGAGCCCACCTCACATCATCATCAACAAATTCCTTTAGAAATTCAGCTGCAGTTATAGTTCCACCACCAAAACCACTAGAATTCGAGATATTTTGAATATCAGCAATTCCAGAATCCATTTTTTTTCTGTACTCAGTACCTAATGGCAATCTCCACAACTTTTCATTAGTAAATTTACCCATCTCCAATAATTTAGCTGCTAATTTATCATCATTAGACAAAATAGCAGCATTAGTATTTGTTCCGAGAGCAACAATTGCAGCACCTGTTAAAGTTGCTAAATCAATCATAATTTGGGGTTTTGGATTAATTTTAGTTTGCCCATAAGTAAATGCATCCGCTAATACTAAACGACCCTCAGCATCAGTATTCAAAACTTCAATTGTTTTACCAGACATCGACCTAACGATATCTCCAGGCCTTTGTGAATTCCCAGAAACAGAATTTTCAACTAACCCCATAATACCAATTGCATTTACTTTTGCTTTCCTGTCAGCAAGAACTCTCATTAAGCCGCCAACAATTGCTGCTCCACTCATGTCATATTTCATGCCTTCCATTGAATTTGCAGGCTTAATTGACAATCCACCACTATCAAATGTTACACCCTTTCCAACAAATAATAACGGCGCCATATCCCCACCATTATTCCACTTCATCACAACAAATCTAGGTTTAAAAATAGAACCTTGGGCAACACCTAATAACGCACCCATACCAATATCCCTCATCTCTTTTTCTTCTAAAATCTGAACTTCAATTCCCAACTTTGAGCTCTTAAAATCATCCTTAATGAAATTCGCCATAGACTCAGGATATATTATATTAGCCGGACCATCGCAATATGCTTTTGTCAAATTGATTGCTTTCACCAAAGGCTTTAATTCATCATTATAATACTTCTGCAGATCTCCAACATGCCCAGGATCAACTATGAATTCAACCAATTCAATACTAGTAGCCACATCCAAATCCTTATCTTTTTTTGTCTTTAAATCAAAACGAAATTTATTTAAGGCCATTCCTAAACTCAACCTAGAAGCGATCTCATAGTCGTGATTATGAATTTCATAAAAAACACCAACATTTCTAGACTTCCCTGCAACAAGATCATTATATATTTTCTTCCCCAGAACTTCCGTTTCAGACATATCTACATCACCATCTCCCAAGCCATAGAAAAATAATGTTACATACTTTTTTCCTATTAGAATCGGTAATTTTGTAGATGAATTCTTTTTAAAAAGAAATTTAGAACTATCCAAAAAAACCTGAATATTGTCTAACTTATCTTTGTCAAAATATGAATTTGGCAAATTAAGATCAGACAACTTTTGACTATTTGACATTAAAATCACATACGAATCAACATCCCTATCTTCAAAACTCCCAACATAACTGATGTTCAAAACATCATATGCATCCTTTATACGAGAATTAAAAATACCTTCAATTCCTGCACTATTAGCATCATTTTTAAACATAAAGCTCACAAATATAAAAAAAATTATAAATACAAAATATTTTACCCTAAAAGCGATAAAATTAATCATAGAAAAATTCTTCTAATTTTAAAATATTAAAAATTTACAACCATAATACTACTTTTTTACCAAAATACAATACAGAAAATTAAATTTTTCTTATTTTTCTCAAAAAATATATTGACATTTTTTAAAAATTTTCATAAAATCCAGCAAAATTTCTGGCATTGCAATGCGACTATTTATCTATTTCATATTTTGCGCTGTTTTTTTCTCATTCACAAATCAAAACTCAGATGCAAAACACAAAGAAGCACCCTTAGCAGTGACTGACAGCGAAAGATATTTTAATGAGATATTCCAAATACAAGATATATCTAAAATTAGGCATGATCAAATATTAGAATTAACAAGCATTTCTGACGAAACATATAAAACATTAGCAAATATAATATTAATTAATAACCTGGCTACACAAAAAGATGCAAATTCTCTGAAATCTGTATCAGAAATTTTTGAATCTACCATAAAATCCAAAACACATAAAATTCTTAAAGACTATATCACAATTTTATATGCAAAAATTCTACTAACTCAAGTAAATTTAACTACTTTCAAAGAAAGCATCATACCAATTATTGATGACAAAAACTTCACATTTAGAACAAATGGCCTTGAATTACAAAAAATATATTACATTCTAAATCAAGAAAAAAAGGAAATTAAAATAGAAAGTTTAGATGACACTAAAAATAATAACATATACAGCGCAATAAAACGCATCAAAATAATGGATATTGAAGCACAAAAATGATAAAAAATACATTTTATGCTAGAAATTATTTAAATTATAAGGTATAATATATCTATATAAAAATTTTTCTGAAAACTCATAATGGAAAACATAACAAAACCTGTTGAATTTGTAGTGAGCAACGACAATGTTGTAAGAACACTAAAAGCTGTCAATAGATATTTACAAAAACATCATATATTACGTACAACAAAAACAAAAATGTATTTTGAAAAACCATCAGAAAAAAAATTAAGAAAATCAAAAGAATCCGAAAGAAGAAGAAGAAAAAGTATAAGAGCAAGTATGCATGATGACTAAAAACTAATATTTGTCCAAAGTTCATTATAAGTTTGCTAGTAACTGTTCTGTTAAATTACTCTGCAAGAAAATCTACTAGCAACGATTTCTCATCACATGAATAAATCTCAATTTTATTGCCGTCAGTGTTTTGGTATACTTCGTCGATATTTTGTAAAAGAAGTTTTAACCTACTGAGCTTTTTGCTATCCATCACTTCATCATTTAAAATACTAAACAAACGTGCTATATAATAATCACAAGTCAAATCTAGAACACTCCTGCCTATATCTTGCTCACTCTCCATCGTTACATTAAAAATATCTTCATCAGAAACATCTAAAATTTTAAAAATACTTTTCTCCAGAAAATTAAAGTCAATT
>JBIKUW010000089.1:0-5496 GCA_044347385.1 Rickettsiales bacterium | reverse complement strand
TTTTGGAATAAAAATTATAGGAAATCTATCATATGAAACAAAAAATCATTTACAGCCCGCTTTCCAAAAAGTTGCAGAAGCTGACAAAAAAAGTAGAAAATTTGACGCATACTTCGTTGATTCAACAGATACTATACTAATTACACTAATGAGCAGTGTGCAAATTTATGCTCTAAGCATTTTATATAAAAATGGCATAATAACACCAGGTGACTTTACATTTGTCATGATGACAACCTTAGGAATACATAAATATTTAGAAAGCCTTGTAGAAAATTTATTATTCAATGTCAATCCAGCAATAGCACAATTTAAAACATCTTTTGATTTTATAAACTCCCCAATAGATATTATGGAAAGCACAAATCCAGTAAAGCCTGAGACGATAAAAGGAGATATTAAATTCGAAAATGTATGTTTTTCATATAAAAGCAAATCAAATAGCAATCAGAACGCTATATATAACCAAAAAAATGTTTTAGAAAATCTCAATCTACACATCAAACCACACGAGAGAATCGGAATTGTTGGTCTATCTGGAGCTGGAAAAACAACTCTGATTAAATGCCTTATCAGATATTTTGACATTAACGATGGAAATCTTCTAATAGATGATCACAAAATTTCTGAAATTCCACAAGATCTTCTAAGAAGAAATATCTCAATAATTCCTCAAGATATCACAATGTTTCATAGAAGTATATTAGATAATCTAAAAATCGCTAAACATGAAGCATCTTTTGAAGAAATAATAGAAGCGTGCAAAATGGCAAAAATACATGACGATATAATGCTTATGAATGACAAATATGATTCGATAGTTGGAGAAAGAGGCGTAAAACTTTCTGGTGGTCAAAGACAAAGAATTGCAATAGCTAGAGCAATACTGAAAAATGCACCAATTTTAATTCTAGATGAAGCTACATCTGCATTAGACACCCCAACAGAAAAATTAATTCAGAAATCACTCGATGATATGTTTCAAAACATGAAATCAACTACTTTGGTTATCGCACATAGACTATCAACGCTACTAAGCATGGACAGAATTGTAGTTCTAGAAAAAGGAAGAATAGTAGAAAGCGGATCTCACGAAGAACTTATAGATATAGATGGGATATATAAAAAATTATGGGACTCACAAACAAATGGATTTATAAATAAATGATTGTATTTGATGCATTTAAAATAATTAGTTAATTCTAAATAATAACTATCTCTCTATGCAATCTAATTCCAAATTTCTCAAACACTCTCTTTTCCGCAAGCTCTATCAAGTCAATAATATCTTGTGCCTTTGCACTCTGATCATTGATAATAAAGTTACAATGCTTATTAGAGAAGCATGCGCCACCAATTCTATATCCTCTTAAACCAACATCATCTATTAGCTTCCAAGCTCTATGCCCTTCTGGATTACAAAAAGTTGACCCACCTGTTTTGCATGATTTCGGCTGAGAATCTAATCTTTGAGCGTGAAATTCATCCATGGTTTCATAAATCTCCTTCTTGGATTTCAATCTATCTCCCTGCAATACTGCGCTTACCCATATAACATCTTTTACATCAGAATTTCTATATGAAAAACCCATTTCATTTTTTGAGAAACTCTTCATTTCACCGCTAAAACGATTTACACCAATAGCTGAGATAAAAATATCACTCAATTCACTATTATAACACCCAGCATTCATAGAGATTGCTCCACCAATTGTTCCTGGTATTGTGTATAAAAACTCAAAGCCTGAAATACCATTTTCTGCAGCAAATTTTGCTACATTTGCATCTAAAATGCTAGATCCAACTTTAATGGTATAATCATCAATCAAGCTCATTTCTAAAAATTTCAATTTGATAATAATTCCATTAAATCCTTTATCTCGCACTAATAAATTCGACGTAACTCCTATTGGTAGTACTTTTATATCATGTGGAATTCTTGAAACAAATTCCGAAAGCTCTTTTACATCACCTGTTTTAAACAAAATATCGCATAAACCACCAACTCCAAACCAGCTATTATGCGCGAATGATACATTCGCTTGATATTTATATGGAAGATCTAAATTATTAATACGACTCACAATACTCATAAACAATACGCTCTTTTCTATTCCTTATACTTAAAACTAATTATATTCAAAGTTTTGCACATGTTCTACAATACTACATCTAAATTGTACAAATATATACAATATAATATTATAATTTCTTAATAAATATTATATAATGTTGTAAATAAATTAATAAATTCAGATGATAAAACAAATTCTATTAGCTGGAGGAAAAGGCAAAAGAGTTGAATCATTACTAAATATTCCGAAACAATTCTGCAAACTAATCAATAAAAATAACAGAAAATATTCGACTTTCATGCTCTCATTAGAAAGAGCCAAATCAATTTCCGATATAAAAGATATAATAATAGTTATAAACTATAAATACATTGAGATTGCAATAAGGCAGATAATGGAAATTTCACCTTATGAATATAAAAAATTCACAATTGTTGTTGAGAAAAATACATGCGATACAATGATTGCTATTTATCAAATTACAAAATTTGTTACACAACAATATCTAAACGAAGAAAATATCTTGGTTGTTCCATGCGATCACATAATATTCAATATACAAAATTACATAAACACAGTTATTAATTCTATGAAAAAACATACCAATATTTCACTATTCGGTATCACTCCAGACAATTTTGCAGAAAGTATTAAGTTTGGAAACATATTCACTGATGAAAATTCTAATATATTAGGCTTTCATGAAAAACCAGATATAACATTTTTGAGAAAAAGTTTATCTCATACTATAAAACATTATTGGAATTCTGGAATTTTCCTACTAAATATAGAATTTATATTGCGCAAAATGTCAGAAATATTCAATATAAAACACGATATATTACTAACTAATAATAAAAAATCAGAAAAAATTGATTTCCCTATTGAAAAAATGTTTTTTTTAAATAATAATGTAGAAGATTTGCTAAAAATACCTTTTGATTTTTTAATACCTAAAGTTTTAGAAAATATAAAAGTAGCAGAATGTAGTTTTGACTGGATTGATATTGGTTCACCAGAAAAAATTAGAGAGTTAGTAAATTGATCACTATGTGGGTTTGTAGCTCAGGTGGTTAGAGCGCACGCCTGATAAGCGTGAGGTCGGAGGTTCGAGTCCCCCCAGACCCACCACTTTTTTCTCAATATAAATAAAAAAATATTATTGATACATAAACTATTAAATGTAAATAATAAGTCTATTTACCTATACAAAAATTAAGAAATAATTCATCCAGGACATCATCTGTCGATATATCTCCTGTGAGTTCACTAATATAATTCGCCAAATTCCTTATATCTTCAGTCATAATATCTAAGTATTGATATTCATAAAAACTTGATATTACCTTGCATAACTCGCTATTCAGCTTTTTCAATACAACTCTCTGCCTCTTACTTGTTATCACTGGTGAAGATGTTTGAAATAAACCTAACAATGATTGTTTAATTCTATTCATCAGTATGTCTAAATTTTTTTCATTCTCTATAGAAATAGAAATATATTCTGTTCCATTAAATTCAAAAACACCATTATCCGTATCATCCATTTTATTCAATACAAAAATATGCTTCTTTGAATTAACCTCATTGATATAAAGCTTGTAACTATCAATATTATCTAAAGTTGATAAAACTAATATTATATCAGCTTCCTTGATTACATTCTTTGCTAATTCCACTCCTATTGACTCAACTACATCATCAGTTTCGCGAATGCCAGCAGTATCGATTAGTTGCACTTGATATCCTTCAATATTCAAATTCACCGTCACTAAATCTCTAGTAGTTCCAGCTATCTCAGAAACAATTGCTATAGGTTTTTTTGCAAGATAATTTATTAAACTAGATTTTCCAACATTAGGGTCTCCAACAATAGCAATCTTGAAACCATTCTCTATTTTTTCACCAATATGATTATCATCCAAATATCCATTAATCTCACGATCTATTTCTTTAAGCTTATTCAAAATATTATTTTTAATCGCACAGTTCTTTCCATCAACATTATCAACTTCTAAATCATCCTCAGGAAAATCCAACATTGCCTCACAATTTGCAAAAATCTGCAGTATATTGTCTCTTATTCCATTAAATACCCTACTATTTTCTCCTGACAGCTGTTTATTAGCTTGAATCAATTGCTCTTGAGTTTCAGCATGTATAACAGCTAACAACCCTTCAGCTTGTACCAAATCTAATTTTCCATTTAAAAAAGCCATTCTTGTAAATTCACCTGGTTCAGACATTTCAAAGCTATCAATCTCTGATAACGCCTGCAGCACATAATTTATCACTGCTTTACTTCCATGCAAATGAAGCTCAATTATATCTTCACCTGTAAAACTGCTTGGCCCCGGAAAATACAATAAAATGCAATTGTCTATAATCTTATCATCTAGTTTTAGTTGTACAAAATGAGCGAATCTAGGTTTAAGTTTGCGCATCTTCATTTCATTACTCTCAATATCTCGATTACAATCACTCTTACAAAACGGAATACTAAATTTTTCCAAAACTTTAGTAGCATTAATTCCAGAAATTCTAATAATTGAAATTGCAGACTGTCCAAAAATCGTTGATAGAGCATATACAGTCCTATCACGATAAAAATTATATTTCGATATGTTCATATAAAAATTTTCATACATTATATTTTTATCATTATACATCTTTATATCTTTATTTTTACAATCGCATGCCACCTATAAAAATAAATAAACTTATAAAATATAAAAGATTAAAAAATAATAAAATCTAAAAAAAATTTAACAAAAAGCACCATTTTATGATTACTCTTGGTTTAAGAAAGTATTAAATATTAGAATGTACAATCTCCTTATAATAATTTTAAAAGGTTTTCATGGTAGCAAGATACATTCTTGAACTATATGGCTCTCTTTCCCAAAATGGTTCAAATAACTCTTCTATTTTCATCATTCCGTCAGGAGCTGGTGCGAATGGAATACCAAATTCATTTTCTATAGATTTATCAACACTTAACACAATATCTAGCGCAAAAACCCAAGGTATTACAATAAATTGCGGAAATGCACCTGGAATGGATATTACTTACGACTATACAAATTTCAATGTATCATTTACCAACAACTGTTCTAATTCTGGCAAATCATTCGCTGTATTTACACCAAAATCAGGAATAACTGGAACTCAAGAACTTGGTAATGGAACAAATTTGGATGGCGGTATTAATGAACCGTTCGCAATCACCAGCATTGAAAATCAAAATGGTGATTTCTATCTAGTACCATACTGTGATACTGATAGCTTATCTCGCAATATCTTGTTAACTGCATTAGACAATACAATATTGCCGGCGTAATAAACGTTACATCAATATATTTTTATATTAATTATTTATTTTAGGTTTAAAAATGACAAATGCAATCTTAAGAATTCAAAA
>JBIKUW010000087.1:0-5649 GCA_044347385.1 Rickettsiales bacterium | reverse complement strand
CAACATCGCATAAAACACTCAGATAGAAATGTGGGATATTCGATTTTGAAAACGATAACCGTTCTGCAATAACCCTCCTCATACCTGAAGTATTAATTATACTATCCTGATTTCTAACACCTATTATATTATCAGTGAGCGAACTCTTCTCAGTTGATCCACTAGATTTCTTAAAATTTAATACATCAGACTTAGTAACTCTGCCATTAGGGCCACTACCACCAATCTTTGAGATATCAAATCCATTATCTTCAACCAATCTCTTTGCAATAGGACTAGCAATCACCCTATTTCTGTTATTATCATTACCATTTGCTGGAATATTAGAATTATCACGCGTTATATCGGTTTTCACACTTTCATTGCGCTTTTCAATCGGCCCACTAACACCATTCTGCTCACTAACAACTTCTTCAGCATCAACAAATTTCTCAGCAACTTCTTTATAATCCTCACCATCTTCCGCAAGAATACATATTATACTATTAACTTGAACATCAGATGCTCCATCAGAAACTAGGATTTTTGCTAACACACCATCATCCGGGGACTCGTACTCCATTGTTGATTTATCAGTCTCAATTTCCACTAACGAATCACCCGATTTAACGTTATCTCCAACTTTTTTATTCCATTTCACAAGATTTCCAGACTTCATTGTAGGAGATAAAGCCGGCATACGAATCTTAATTACCATATATAACGTTAAAAAATTTAACTAAATTTAAACTAAACATATATCCTATAATTATAAATACAATTTTTCAAATGTCAACAAAAATTACCAAAAGCGCGCGCACATGTCAGAAATAAACTTTAGAAATACATATTTATGAGAAAACTCTATTGAATCTTATGATCTTTCACAATATTTTTCCTTAATATATTAAATATTATACTCACACAAATCATATTGACAAGCAAAAAACTTCTGCCATAAGAAATAAATGCAAGAGGCACCCCAACCACCGGAATCAAATCCATACTCATGAAAATGTTAATTATAAAATGCCAAAAAATCAATGCATTGCATCCAATCAATATCAATCTATCAACTATATTATCAATTCGCATCGCATAAATCAAAATCATAAAAATTACATAAATATATATCATGATCAAAATAGTTGTAACAATAAATCCAAATTCCTCGGCAAAAACAGAAAAAACAAAATCCGTATGGCGCTCCGGTAAAAAATTCAATTTATTTTGCGTACCCTGCAAATAACCACGACCAAAAACGCCACCAGAACCTATGGCAATTTTTGATTGAATGATGTTATATCCAGCTCCTGATGCATCACTTTCTGGATTAAGAAATGTTAAAACTCTTTGTTTCTGGTAATCATGCAAACCAAATTTCCAAGCAATCGGGAGAGAAAGTAAAGCAATAACACAAAAAATAGATAAAATCTTAATCCTAGAAAATAGAGAAAAGATCATCATACAACTAATCAAGCATATAATTATTGATGTCCCAAGATTAGGCTGCAATAAAATCAAAACAACAGGCAGGATAAAAAGCAAAAATGGCGGGATAAAATATACTAAACTGTTGATGTTATTCAAACTCGCCTTGCGAAAATAACTAGCAATCATCAAAATAACAGACATCTTCACAAACTCAGATGGCTGAATAGAAATCCCTACTACACTAAACCAGCGAGTAGCACCCATAGCAGTCTTTCCAACAATTAAAACTGAAATTAAAATAAAAATATTAACTACATATATTATCTTATTAAAAAAAATTATTCTCTCAATCGGAATAAAAATTAACGCAATACTAATTGGCAAAAATATAAAAAAAAACATTATATGTTTATTGAAAATTTCCCCATCATTACCGATGGAATTTGAATATTGAACAATAAAGCCAGCAATAAAAAGAGATAAAATTGCTATGATAAATAAATTATTTTTAAAAACAAAAGACATGATTCAAAAAATCTACGACAAATATTTAATATCATAATGCTTCATATTGATGAATCCATATTTATCTAACAAAGAAATAATACCAACTTTCCTCATCAAAATATAAAAGTTCTGCCAATTTAAAAATTTACCCAGTAAAATAAACACACCAAGATAATGCAAATACGTTTTCTTAAAAACAATTGCATAAAAATCTATAACTTGGACAAGTGTAAGATCAAAAAACAAAAATGACACTAAGTAAATAAAAATTATCGAATACAAAGCAGGTATTATACCAGCAATAATTCTATTAAAACTCAATTCAGCATACAAAAGCATTTGATTTGTTGGCCAAAACTCTAAAATATCAAAAAAACGCAAGATAAAATATGGAATAACTAGAGTTACAAACAGAACTAATAACTCAAAAATAAACGGTGAGCAAGTAAGAAAAGATTTACAAACACCAAACATAAAACTATTGACTCCGTTATTAATATAAAAAATTGCTGGAACACACATTGCTAAAACAAGAATCTGCGCTAAAAAAGCGTCAATCACAATATTCTCAACCCTAGAAAATTTATAAACTTTACGAAAAATCGGCACCATAATATTAGCCAATAAATAAATATATAAAAACTCTAGTAACAAAATATAAGAAACATCTATTTCACTAAATTTTTGATCAGAAAAATTATATATAATAATTAAAGAAATAATAACAGACAGAAACGCACTCCAGTGACGAGACCATTCAGGCAAATACCCGATAAAAAAAACAGTTGCGATCAAATTACTTCCCAACAATTTGCCGAGTACATCAAAACTAAAAAATTTCTTTATATTTTTAAAAAAATTCATATTAACTCACTACCACAAAAAATAATTTATCATGATCTATTGAATTTTTAATAAATTGATTCATATCTCTAATAGATAAATTTTTTATTTCATCCCTCATCTCAGAAAAATAATTAACTGACAAACCATTTGTGATCAAAAACTGCAAAGCATTCAAAATGGACGTATTATCAATAAAAAGCATATCTAACTTACTAAAAAATCTATTTTTTAGAGATTCCAACTCCTCATCATTTAAACCATTGTAGGAAATTTGTCTAAATATATCTTTAATTTCTAAAAGAATTTTATTAATTTCTTTACTACTTGTAAAAGCTTTTCCAACAATAATGTGCGACATATTTAAATTAACAAAATCAGCAGCAGCACTATAGGCAATATTCATATCTTCACGCAATTTTTTCATCAAGACACTTGTCAGCCCATCACCACCAATATAATCAACAAAAAGCTTTATTTTTTGATACCTTTTGTCATTCAATTCATAAGATGGGTAGTAAAAATAAATCATTGACTGAAAATTATCACCGCCGATCTTGATATACTTCTCCTTCTTCTCTTTGCTAAAAATTAAATCATTTTTTCTATCAAGGACCACATCTTTTCTAGAACTAAAATACTTATCAAGCAATTTAACAATATAATTCTGATCAACATCACCAACGCAAATAAATTGGTAGTTTGAATTTTGTAATCCACTAATATAATCATTAACCTCAGTGATACCAATATTTTCTATTTCGGAAACTAAAGGTATCTTCTTGTCATATGCGCTATTCTTAAAAACTTCATTTAAAAAAATTTTGTAAGATGATTTCTGGAAATCATCACGAAGATTTTTTACGTCATTTAGCGCATTAATCTTTGCCAATTTGAAATTTTCATCCCCTAAATTTGTATCAAAAATCGCCATAGACACTAAACGCAACGCTTCATCGAAATTTTTTTTCAAAACTCGTACACGCAAATATATATTATCAAGGTCGCTACTGATACTGAAATTTATTGAATTTTCATCTAACTCGTTTTTAAAATCACGAAATTTATAAGAACTTGGACCCATCTCAATCAAATGCTTTGCAATATAATTCAAACCATTTATCTTTTCATAGGCAAAACCAGAATTCCGAATAATAATCGAAAAATCAATAATCTGTGTTTTCTTATTAAAGAATATAACATCTGAATTATTCACTTGAAATTTTTGGATTTTGTCAACATGACTTGATGCAAAAGAAGTTTCTGATAATATCAAAGATAACAATATAATTAACACTCTATAAAACATATCAGAACTTACCACCAAATAAAACACCAACCATAGAAATATTTTTATTAAAAACCCTCGAAATCATATGGCTAACATCTCTAGCAGAAATACCATCTATGAATCTTTTGTAATTTTCTATCTCAGAAATTTTAAGACCAGACAACAAACCACGACCATAAAACATTGAAACCATCTCAATATTATCATCTTGATAAATTTTATTTGCTATAAACAAACCCTTCAATCTTTCTAACTCCTTCGCATCAATGGAATAATGAATAATATTTCTAAAAAAATCATCCAAAAAATCTTTCAACTGATTTAATCTTCCATTGTTTGCTAATGTAATTTTGATTAGAAATGGGGCACCATCCTTCGAAAAAGCATCATATTGAACACTAACATCCAAAGCAATTTTCATCTCTTCAACTAATTTTCTATATAACATATTATCTCCGTGAACAATAAAATACGATAAAAAATCAGCTAAAACACCATCTTTCATTCCATGGAAAAACGATGGAGCGACAGTTAAATAATAGTAATTTGAATTTTGATTTTTAGAATCTGCGCGTAATTCAAGCCCACCCTGTAAAAAATTCTTATTAAAATCAGTCGCCCTATAACCAGAACTCAAGGCATCTTCTGACCTTCTATTCTCTAACTCCCCATAATATTTATTCACTAATCTCATTGTATCAGCAAAATCAACATTACCAACAATCACAAGTACAGCATTTTTCGGATTATAATATCTTTTATAAAAACTACGGAAGTCCTGATTTTCTGTTGCATTCAAATCATTAATCGAACCAATCAAAGACTGCCCATATGAATTGTTATTATAGTATAGCTCTGACATTTTTTCTAGAAACTTCTCGTCTGGCACATCATCAACACGCATTCTACGCTCTTCCTTAACAATCGCACGCTCCTTTGCAATTTCATCATCTTTCACAATCAAATTCATCATTCGATCAGACTCAAACTGCATCAAATTTTCAAGCAATTCCTTTCTTACAACTTCATAATAGACAGTAAATTCAAAACCAGTCCCTGCATTATATCTAACACCATTTTTATCAAAAAAATTAATCAGCTTACCACTTTCTTGATTTTTTGTAGAACGAAACATCAAATGCTCAAGAAAATGCGCTATCCCAGCTTTACCAAAAAAATCATTTAAACCACCAACATCATAAAAAACAGAGTGCGAAACAATATTTTGAAAATCCCTTTTCATAAGAAGAACACGCATGCCATTTTTTAAAGTCGCATAGTGTATACCGTCATTCTCTTTTGCACCCACATCACAACAAAAAAACAACGTACTAAAAACTAGTAAAAAAAATGAAAAAACTCTTCTCATGTTAATTTATATTACATTAATAGCATAATAATTAAAAAAAAATCAATTGTAAATAGCAAATATTTAAGAAAAACAACTATTAATTAATATTTTTTGCTCATCTGTGTGCTCATAAATAGATCCAGCAGCAACAGATGCGCTGGATGGCCTTCCACAATACACCATTCTCACACTATTTTCAAACAACCAGTCATTTAAAATTTCATGGATAAAAGCGTAAGCACCC
>JBIKUW010000086.1:0-5694 GCA_044347385.1 Rickettsiales bacterium | reverse complement strand
CATTTAAGAAGAAAAATGTCGCAACGCAATGAATTGCATGAATTAGAAATATAAGATAGTATTATCATCCTAGTTTAATTTATTAAACGTAGGATCTCATCGGAACAGAGTGATGCATTGCTCAGAACTAGCAGGACCCCACGTGCTAAAGCACTGGGATGACAAGTTAAAAGAACACTACAATGACAATAATTTACTCTCATGTAAAACCATAATATATCAACTTGGATTAAATTCCGTTTTAAAACCAATAGCTCTATTACTCATCTTTCTCTCATTCCTAATTTCATTTTTCCTTCTATAATGAGCAACTTTTAGCTTTTGCCTCTCCTTCACTTCTTCAATTTTATTTTTCAACATTAAATGAAGAGACTTAATCTCCTTGCTAATTGTCTTAATAATCTGATCATGGGTTTTTCCTCTCACGTCTGCAGATTTAATTTTTAAAATTCTAAATGCATCCTTAACATGGCTTTTATCATATTTCTTACTTGATAACTTTGCGAATAACTTCTCATGCTTAGATTTATCAATCTTTTTTAAATCAATCGCACCAAACGCACCATAATGTATATCATCAAATTCCGTGTTATGATAATAATCAACTAGAAAATCATGTGCATCATTTACCTTTTTAATATCATGCTCTAATTTTTTGATTCCACTCAATCTGGATGCTTTGTTTGCAACTTTCATAGAAGCATTTTTCACAGCAGACTTAACTGCAGAAGCTTTTGATTTAACACCATGCATACTTGCATTTACAGCTCTCTTAACTAATTTAGTTTTTGACTTTGCAGCAGAAATCGTATCACCAACCATTTTTTTTACAGAACCAGCTTTTGATTTGACAGCATTAACAACCTTTGCAGCTTTATCCAGGGGACTTTTTGCGACCCTCTTTACAGTCGACATTTTTGAAACATTCTTCATAAAAAACCTTTAAATAAAAAGTCATTTTTTAAACATCTTATGAATAAAAAGTTAATATAGTATTAATATATTAATATTTAGTAAAATTTATATACAAAAATTTGCATTTTTAATCAAACGCCCATTGCTAACCATTAACCCCTCAACTAACATCTTAACGCAATACTTATTTCAATAAAAACATGGCTTTTGAAAACTTTAAAAAATGGCTAAAAAATTTATTTAGTTTTGAAACAGAAGAAAGTGAATTAGAAAGAATGAGAAGAGAAAAAGAAAGAAGTAGTGAAAGAATTGAATCTTGATCCAACGATAAGTTCTGATAATATGACTTCAATTACAGAAAAGTTCGATACAATGAACAAAGAAATACAAACATTAAAAGATGGAAATAAGGAAACAAAAGAAACACTTGGGAATGAAATAAAAGACTTAAAAACAGAAAACCAACAAATAAACAAAAAATTTGAAGAACAAAATCAATTCATCAAACAAGCCTTCCTAGGTCTTGAAAAAATATCTAAAATAGCTATTCAATCAAGCTCATCAGCAAAATTCCTTAAAGAAACAGTTATACCTTTAATCAATGAAAATCTAGGATTCAACACAAGAGAATATGAAAAACAAAAAGGAATCCATTCAAAGAGACAGCTAAAAGCAAATATGGAAAAATCAGAAGTTATTGAACAAAAGAATAAATTAGAAAATGAAATATATGATGCAAAAGAATTCATTCAATCAGGAATTGGTATAAAATTCCACACCGAAAATAAAAGAAAACTTGAGGATAAAATTGCTGAATGCAATAGACAAATCACTGAATATAACAAAATTATTGAAGAGACAAAAGAAAGTTGGAATAAAATTGAAATAGACATTAGCAACAAAATCACTAAACTTTCAGAATTAAAAGAAAAAGTCCTTGCAATTGAGATTCCAACACCAGAAGAAATTAATTCAATCATCACTGAACTACAAGATCTCTACAAAACAATTCAAAACTCTCCTGAAAACACATTTAATCTCACAACAAACTTTCATCAAAATCAAAGAACATTAGTATCTGTTGGAGGTAACTAAATATGGAAGAAAAAGATTTAAAGTTACTCTATGCAATAGGACCTGCAGTTCTAGGTTTAGGACTGGCGGGAATCGGATTATCAATAAGCTGGTCTCTTCTATCAAGATCATTATATAAAACAATATATTCTAGTTTAGAATATATAAGTGACATGGGTCCAATAAATAAAAAATCCACAAGTGATCAAATTGCAGACTGTAGAATAATGGTTGATGAAATACGACGTGGGCATAAAGAAATGGATAAATATTTGAAAGATATTAGAAAGAGATCAGAAGAAAAAAGTGGATATTATTTGGATGGAAGGGAACTCACAAAGGAAGAATATGAAGCATGGTGTAGGAAGATTCTTGAGGGATTGGATAGAATGGAAGAAGATGTTGATAGTTTAAAAAAAGATCAGGAAGAAAGAAATAAGAGAATTGAGGATTTAAAAAAAGATCAGAAAGAATGGAGTGATAATTTAAACAAAGATATTGAATATTTAAAACAACAATTCAAACAACACAACGAAAACCTTGATCAAACAAATTCACAACTCAAAACAAAAATTGAACAAACAAATCAACTCATTGCAATTTTAGAACCAGAAACTGAACAAATGACAAAAGATGTAGAAGTTATTAGAAAACAAGTCGCGGTTATTGATGAAATCAAATATCAAAATGAAAGAATGGAAGTTGGCAATATAATTTTAAACAAGGAAATAGAGCTTTATAGAGGAATAAATGATGCGATAAGTGGAGTTAGAAGAGAAAGGAGGAGTAGTTTGATTTCGTTTGGATCTGAGGAGGAGTTGGGTGTAGCTGATTGCAAGGAATTATAATATTGACATATAAATTTAAAAATAATAAAATGTTATAAAGATTAAAATAATTAAATGTTACAATATTTTCTTCAAAATCTCGGAAATTTCTCCACAATCAATAAAATAAGAGAAAAATTTGTAATACCGTTGATTTTCATTTTTATACTTCTATCAACCATAGGAATTGCAGTAGTTTTTAACTACACACCCGACGACTACCTCCAGGGAGGAGCAGCAAAAATAATGTACCTGCACGTCCCGGCAGCATGGGCCTGCTCACTCATCTATCTAATCATGACAGTATTAAGCCTGCTATTTTTAATTTATAAAAATCAATTTTTTACCCTTCTCGCATACTCATTTTCACTATCAGGCGCCCTCTTCAATATTGCTTGCATCGTCACCGGGATGATATGGGGGAAGGAGACTTGGGGGGTCTACTGGGCCTGGGATGCAAGACTCACTTCGGTCGCAATCCTACTACTATTTTATATATTCTACATCGCGGTCTTCAACTCGGACGGACAATCAAACTCTAGCATGAGAATCGCCTCTATCACAAATTTAATCGGGGCAATCAACCTCCCAATCATCAAATTCTCAGTAGAACTTTGGAACAGCGTCCACCAGCCGGCAAGCATCATTCGAGCAAGTGGCGTCTCAATATCACCATCAATGTTCTATCCACTTCTTATTTTCTTTGCAGCATTTGCGTTCTTTACTGCTTCGCTCACAATTTTAAATCTGCATAACACACTATTAAGAAAAAAAATTAACCATCTTGTAATAAAGAAAATAATTTGATACTATGTTAAAAATTATGTACAAATGTTGAATTTTTAAGAAAAATATTTTATGTCAGAAATAAAAAATTTATTTATAGCTACTGTTTTGTCAATTCTGGTTTTGATAGGTTGGCAAAGCTTTTATGAATCAAAAAATCCACCGAAACAAGAAATTGTAAAAGAAAGCTCTGATGTAAATAAAAATGAAAGTATAGAACAATCCAATCCTGAAAAAGATGTAGAAAAAATTCAAATTTCATCAAATAATAAAAATACTGATGAGCGAACTGTTCAAAAAACAATCAGAACTGAAAACAAAATCAATATAAAAAATTATTTAATTCCAATTGATAATTCTCACATTGATGGTAATTTCTCAAAACAGGGTTTGATTTTCAACAAAATTTCTCTGAAAAATTATCATGAAACTATTGACAATAACTCTCCAGAAGTAAAATTGCTTGATAAAAAAGATGGTTATTATGGGGAAATTGGCTTTCTACCTGATGAAAACAATTCGGTACATCTTCCAAATAAGGCTACAATTTGGGATGCTGACGGAGATAAAATTACTTCCGAAAAACCTCTAACTTTAACTTGGATAAATGATCAAAATATCAAATTTGTCATTAGAATTTCACTTGATGAAGACTATTTATTTAAAATAGAAAAACAAGTTTTGAATAATCAGAATGATGAGATTGAAATCAGCACTTTCACGAGATTGTACAAGGCTTTAGACAATAGCTCACGTGGTGGAATTGGCCATGAAGGAATAATTGGCTTTTTTAACAAAGAACTACTAAAAACTACATATGATAAACTAATAAAACAAGAAAATATTGCTATAAAATCACGCGATAAAAATGATAAATTAAGTTGGATAGGTTTCGGCGACAAATATTGGATGTCTGCAATTATAGGAAATGAAACAAACTCTTCTGCTATCATGAAAGGCGATATAAAAGATGGTGATAAATTCGTACAAATTGAAAATAAATATTCGCAAAATTTACAACCTCAAGATGAATTCCGTAGAACTGAATATTTATTTGTAGGAGCTAAGGAGCTTGAAACTCTTGATAAGTACGAAAAAGACTACAAAATAACGATGCTTGATCATGCTGTTGATTTCGGTACATTATATTTTATTACGAAGCCGATTTTCCTCTTTTTACAATATTTGCATAAAATAATAGGAAATTTCGGAATTGCAATTATGATATTAACGCTTGTAATTAAGATTTTGCTATTTCCATTAACGAAAAAATCTCTAATCTCAATGCATAGAATGAGGCAATTGCAACCGCAACTTGATGACATAAAAAAGCGCTTGAAAGATGACAAAACTCGCATGAACCTTGAGATTGTCTCCCTATTTAAAACAAATAAAATTAGTCCATTCTCAAGTATAATTCCAATGTTGATTCAGATTCCGATCTTCTTCGCACTTTATAAAGTGCTTTACATAACAATCGAGATGAGACATGCGCCATTTTTTGGATGGATACACGATCTATCAGCGCGTGATACATTAAATATTTTCTCAATTTTTGATAAAATACATTTAAATGTTAGCCAATATTTAAATCTTGGAGTTTTGTCATTAATACTTGGTGCAACAATGCTTTTGCAACAAAAAACGCAACCGAAACCAACTGATGCAAGTCAAGCAACAGTCATGAAATGGATGCCGATAATTTTTACAATCGCTTCGTCATCATTCCCAGCTGGTTTAGTGATTTACTGGAGTTGGAACAATATTTTATCAATGATACAACAACTCATAGTTGACAAAATTATAATTAAAAAACCAAAGCACAACAATAATGTTGAAAAAATAAAATAGTAAATTTCAATGATGGTAATCTCTACCATCAATAATAGTTTCAAAACGAAAAATTTGCTCCATTAACATCACCTTCATTAAATTATGTGGCCAAGTATTTCTGCCAAAAGATATTTTTAAATTTGCGACATTTTTAACATTTTCACCAACACCATAAGACCCACCTATAACAAAAATTAGATTTTTAGTAGAATTATTTTTCTGATTCTCAATAATATTTACAAGATCTTAACTCGAAACT